>CP101033.1:287500-332500 GCA_041319085.1 Aeromonas veronii
ATCCTCCAAGGCTAAATACTCCTGACTGACCGATAGTGAACCAGTACCGTGAGGGAAAGGCGAAAAGAACCCCTGTGAGGGGAGTGAAATAGAACCTGAAACCGTGTACGTACAAGCAGTGGGAGCCCTTCGGGGTGACTGCGTACCTTTTGTATAATGGGTCAGCGACTTACATTTTGTAGCGAGGTTAACCGTATAGGGGAGCCGTAGGGAAACCGAGTCTTAACTGGGCGTCTAGTTGCAAGGTGTAGACCCGAAACCGGGTGATCTAGCCATGGGCAGGTTGAAGGTTGAGTAACATCAACTGGAGGACCGAACCCACTAACGTTGCAAAGTTAGGGGATGACCTGTGGCTGGGGGTGAAAGGCCAATCAAACTCGGAGATAGCTGGTTCTCCCCGAAAGCTATTTAGGTAGCGCCTCGGACGAATACTACTGGGGGTAGAGCACTGTTTGGGCTAGGGGGTCATCCCGACTTACCAACCCCATGCAAACTCCGAATACCAGTAAGTACTATCCGGGAGACACACGGCGGGTGCTAACGTCCGTCGTGAAGAGGGAAACAACCCAGACCGCCGGCTAAGGTCCCAAAGTTCTGGTTAAGTGGGAAACGATGTGGGAAGGCTCAGACAGCTAGGATGTTGGCTTAGAAGCAGCCATCATTTAAAGAAAGCGTAATAGCTCACTAGTCGAGTCGGCCTGCGCGGAAGATGTAACGGGGCTCAAACCAGGCACCGAAGCCGCGGATTCACACTTATGTGTGAGTGGTAGGGGAGCGTTCTGTAAGTCTGCGAAGGTGTATCGAGAGGTATGCTGGAGATATCAGAAGTGCGAATGCTGACGTAAGTAACGATAAAGGGGGTGAAAAGCCTCCTCGCCGGAAGACCAAGGGTTCCTGTCCAACGTTAATCGGGGCAGGGTGAGTCGACCCCTAAGGTGAGGCCGAAAGGCGTAATCGATGGGAAGCAGGTTAATATTCCTGCACGACTTGTAATTGCGATGGGGGGACGGAGAAGGCTAGGTGGGCCAGGCGACGGTTGTCCTGGTGAAAGTGCGTAGGTGGTGTTTCTAGGCAAATCCGGAGACACAACACTGAGACACGAGACGAACGCACTACGGTGCGGAAGCCATTGATGCCCTGCTTCCAGGAAAAGCCTCTAAGCTTCAGATTACAAGTCATCGTACCCCAAACCGACACAGGTGGTCGGGTAGAGAATACCAAGGCGCTTGAGAGAACTCGGGTGAAGGAACTAGGCAAAATAGAACCGTAACTTCGGGAGAAGGTTCGCTCTTGACAGTGAAGTCCCTTGCGGATGGAGCAGTTGGGAGTCGCAGTGACCAGATGGCTGGGACTGTTTATCAAAAACACAGCACTCTGCAAACACGAAAGTGGACGTATAGGGTGTGACACCTGCCCGGTGCCGGAAGGTTAATTGATGGGGTTAGCGCAAGCGAAGCTCTTGATCGAAGCCCCGGTAAACGGCGGCCGTAACTATAACGGTCCTAAGGTAGCGAAATTCCTTGTCGGGTAAGTTCCGACCTGCACGAATGGTGTAACCATGGCCATGCTGTCTCCACCCGAGACTCAGTGAAATCGAATTCGCCGTGAAGATGCGGTGTACCCGCGGCTAGACGGAAAGACCCCGTGAACCTTTACTACAGCTTGGCACTGAACATTGAACCTACATGTGTAGGATAGGTGGGAGGCTTTGAAGGCGTGACGCCAGTTGCGCTGGAGCCGACCTTGAAATACCACCCTTGTATGTTTGATGTTCTAACGCAGGCCCATAATCTGGGTCGCGGACAGTGCCTGGTGGGTAGTTTGACTGGGGCGGTCTCCTCCCAAAGAGTAACGGAGGAGCACGAAGGTTGGCTAATCCTGGTCGGACATCAGGAGGTTAGTGCAATGGCATAAGCCAGCTTAACTGCGAGACGGACAGGTCGAGCAGGTACGAAAGTAGGTCATAGTGATCCGGTGGTTCTGAATGGAAGGGCCATCGCTCAACGGATAAAAGGTACTCCGGGGATAACAGGCTGATACCGCCCAAGAGTTCATATCGACGGCGGTGTTTGGCACCTCGATGTCGGCTCATCACATCCTGGGGCTGAAGTCGGTCCCAAGGGTATGGCTGTTCGCCATTTAAAGTGGTACGCGAGCTGGGTTCAGAACGTCGTGAGACAGTTCGGTCCCTATCTGCCGTGGGCGTTGGATGATTGAAGGGAGTTGCTCCTAGTACGAGAGGACCGGAGTGAACGAACCTCTGGTGTTCGGGTTGTCACGCCAGTGGCACTGCCCGGTAGCTAAGTTCGGAATCGATAACCGCTGAAAGCATCTAAGCGGGAAGCGAGCCCTGAGATGAGTCATCCCTGACCCCTTGAGGGTCCTAAAGGGCCGTTGGAGACCACAACGTTGATAGGTGGGGTGTGTAAGCGCAGTGATGTGTTGAGCTAACCCATACTAATTACCCGTGAGGCTTAACCATACAACACCCAAGAAGTGTTCTGGGCCTTGTAGCGAATGAGTGAACTACTTACAAATTCAGTGATAATGACAAAGCAAACTAGCCAAGTCGTTATTCACGTCAGCTTTCTGGATTAAAGAATTTGCCTGGCGGCCATAGCGCCGTGGAACCACCTGATCCCATGCCGAACTCAGAAGTGAAACGCGGTAGCGCCGATGGTAGTGTGGCATTCGCCATGCGAGAGTAGGACACTGCCAGGCACCCAATTAAACAGCATTGTGAAATATCACGGTGTTGGCCGAGAGGATGACACCTCGTTGAAACGGCAGACAATTTAGCAAAAAGCTAACCAGACAGCGGAGCGGTAGTTCAGTCGGTTAGAATACCGGCCTGTCACGCCGGGGGTCGCGGGTTCGAGTCCCGTCCGCTCCGCCACTAATTTGAAGGCCTTCCCGATTGGGAAGGCCTTTTTGCTATGGGCGATTTTTGCCCACTGATCCACATATTGCACACCAGAACCAACACAAAGCTCTGTCTGACTACTGGGCTTTGGTGTTTTTAGCGTGTTAAACAGCCAGTGTTAGCATTTATCTGCAGGAAGAGAACTAAAACCCTGTCATCTCCTCCATTTTCTATCTATATCAAGCTCTTATCTGATGGATTACTGACCATTTTAACTGGTTTACTTTTGGCCAAACTCTGTTCATGGCGCGCGATTAGGGTTGTATCTCGTTTATAACTCGGTAGAGTAAGGGCATCTTGAGTTTGCCTGTCCCGCATCGAGTTTGCCGGGTTTCAGGTGTAACTTGGCCAGTTTTTATCAACCTTAAGTCAGTGGTATCGATATGGAACAAGTAAACAAGTCCACCTTCAGCGATGTACTGGAATATGTGCGTATGTCCCGTCGCCAGAACAAACTCAAGCGTGAAATCGCGGATAACGAGAAGAAGATCCGTGACAACCAGAAGCGTGTACTGCTGCTCGACAACCTGAGCGACTACATCAAGCCGGACATGAGCATTGATGATGTGCAGGCGATCATTGCCAACATGCGTACCGACTATGAAGAGCGCGTGGATGATCACATCATCAAGAACGCCGAGCTCTCCAAAGAGCGTAAAGAGCTGAGCACCAAACTGAAGGGCATGAGCTCTCACAAGTAAGCGTACCGCTTTCGCTCAAGAGACACCGGCCACTGGCCGGTGTTTTGTTATCAGCTCGGATCTCTGCCACTCCTGCAACAATCGGCTCCCCTTTTTAGAATTGCCCTGTTACCATCACTACAGCGCAGTCAATAGTTTCAAGCCATTGACTTGAAAAGACTAAGCTTGAGTGAAACACAATAAATTGCGCAACCATGGTGGGGCTGATATGGGCGCATCAGAACAGACGGATTTGACACAAGTGGCATCTCAAGATTCATCTGTCCAGACCACGGACGGGAACCCAAAGCGCAAGCGCCGTCACTGGTGGCGTTGGCTGTTCTGTTTTCTCTTTTTATTGTGCCTGGGGGTGGTGATCGCTCTGGTTGGCTATGAGATGAAAACCTCGAAGCTGCAATCCCAGGAGATCTCCCGCTATGCCGCCAAGCTCACCTATCAGGTCGAGCCAGGCCAGAGCAAGCAGATCGCCTTCCCTGAGGATGGCCCATTCGACAAGCGGCTCGGCTATGTGCAATTGCCGATGATGCAGGAGCGTCTGCTTCAGCGGGGCTATGAAGTCAGCAAGCAGGTGCATTTCTCCGACGCACTCTATGACTATGCCAGTCGTGGCTTCTTCGTGCCCTATACCGAGAAGGTGCAGGCCGGTTTGACGCTGCACGATTGCCGCGCCGAGCCCTTCTATCAATTCAAGTATCCGACCCATCACTATCCGGATTTTGACTCCATTCCGCCGCTCGTCATCCAGTCGCTGCTGTTTATCGAGAACCGCGACTTGCTGAGCAACGAAGAGCCATTGGCCAACCCGGCGGTCGACTGGCCCCGTTTTGCCAAGGCCGCGCTCTCCCAGGTGGGCAAGGCGCTCGATATGCAGGATCAATCTGCCGGTGGCAGTACCCTGGCGACCCAAGTGGAGAAGTATCGCCACTCGCCAGATGGGCTAACCCTGTCGCCGACCGAAAAGATCCGCCAGATGGCCTCTGCCAGTGTGCGGGCCTATCGTCTCGGGCCGGAAACCCTCGAAGCGCGCAAGCTGGTCGCCTGGGCCTACCTCAACTCGGTACCGCTCTCGGCCGCACCGGGATACGGTGAGGTGCATGGTTTGGGGGATGGGCTCTGGGTCTGGTTTGGTGCCAGTGTCGATGACGTGAACCGTCTGCTGGATCCCGCCCGCAACCAGAATGCACCACTGGCCGAGCAGGGGCTCGCCCTGCGTCAGGTGGTCTCGCTGATGATTGCCCACCGCCGCCCCTCTTACTATCTGGCTCAGGGGCGAGAGGCTCTGGCCACCCTGACCGACAGCTATCTGCGCCTGTTTGTGCAGGAGGGAATGATCACGCCACCTCTGATGGAGGCGGCGCTCAAGGCCAAGATTACGTTTCGTGACTTCCTGCAGTCTCCGGCTATCACCCGGGTGAACAATAACAAGGGGTTGCAGGTTGCCCGTACTCGCCTGAGCCGTCAGCTTGGGGTGCAGCTCTATGACCTCGACCGGATGGATCTGACGGCCGATACCAGCCTCAATATGCCGCTGCAGAACGAAATATCCCGTTATCTGCAACAGCTGGCCGACCCGACGTTTGCCGCCGAGGTAGGACTGTTTGGTGAGCGCCTGCTCTCGCCGGAGAAGACGGGCGATGTGCGCTACAGCTTCACTCTGTTCGAGAAGTCGCCGGAAGGATTCAAGGTCCGGGTCCAGACCGACAACACCGATCAGCCGTTCGATATCAACGAAGGCTCCAAGCTGGAGTTGGGCTCAACCGCCAAGTTGCGGGTGCTGACTACCTATCTGGAGATCGTGGCCGAGTTGCACGACAACTATGCCGAGATGCCGGTCGAGAATCTGCGCAAACTGGCAGCCGTCTCTCAGGACAACCTCAGCCGCTGGGCCATCTCCTATCTGATGACGGCTCAGGACAAGAGCCTGCCGGTGATGCTGGAAGCGGCGCTGGATCGCAAATACTCCGCCAGCCCCAACGAGGGGTTCTTTACCGGTGGCGGTATGCATACCTTCAACAACTTCCGCCGCGAGGATAACGGGCGTATTCCCCCGATCCGCGATGCGCTGCGCGAGTCCATCAACCTGCCGTTTGTGCGGCTGATGCGCGATATCGTGCGCTACAGCCTCTACAAGGAGGGGAATCGTGCCCAGTTGCTCAAGGATGACAAGGATCCCCGTCGTCAGGAGTATTTGGCCAAATTTGCCGACAAAGAGGGTCAGACCTATCTGCTGCGCTTCTGGCGCAAATATCGCGGCAAGACCCCCGAGGAGCAGCTGGATACTTTCCTCGATGGTCTCAAGCCAAACGCAGTACGTTTAGCGGCGGTTCACCGCTACCTGATGCCGGAGGCTAATGAAGCGGTATTTGCCGCCTTCCTGGCGGAGCGGTTGCCACGCGAGAAGCTGAGCGCGAAGCGGATCAATCAGCTCTATGTCAGCTATGGCCCGGGCAAGTATTCACTGCCAGATCAGGGCTACATCGCCCGTGTTCACCCGTTGGAGTTGTGGCTTCTGGCCTACCTCAAGGAGTTTGACAAGGCGACCTTTGCTGACGCGGTGGCAGCCAGTCGTGACGAGCGGCAGGAGGTCTACAGCTGGCTGTTCAAGACCCGCCATCGCAGTGCCCGTGACAGCCGGATCCGCACCATGCTGGAGGTTGAAGCGTTCCTTGATATCCATCAACGCTGGGCCAAGCTCGGGTATCCGTTCGACCATCTGGTGCCTTCGCTAGCGACTGCCTTGGGCAGCTCCGGCGACCGTCCGGCTGCACTGGCCGAGCTGATGGGCATTATCCAGAATGGCGGTGTCCGCTCGCCAACCTTGCGTATCGAGCATCTCTCGTTCGCCAAGGGGACACCCTTCGAGACCGAGTTTGAGCCGCAGCACACCGAGGGCACCCGGGTTATGCCGGCAGAGGTGGCGGCAGCTCTGCGCAGTGCGCTCTCCAAGGTCGTTGAAGGGGGCACGGCAAGACGTATCGCCGGAGCCTTCGCCCTGCCGGATGGCACTGTGTTGCAGATGGGGGGCAAGACCGGAACCGGGGATAACCGGATTGAAACCGTGGGCCGTTATGGCAACGTGACCAGCTCGCTGGCGCGCAACCGCACCGCAACCTTCGTTTTCTATCTGGGTGAGGATCACTTCGGTACGTTGACCGCCTATGTACCGGGTAGCCAGTCCGACAAGTTCCGCTTCACCTCGGCGCTGCCGGTGCAGGTGCTCAAGGGGATGGCCCCCCTGCTGATGCCTTACCTGCAACCGGGCTCCCATACCCAGTGTCTGGCGAACCCGTGATACGAGCGAATTGCCGCTAATCACGCAGATAACAAACCAGAGAAAAAAACGGGGAGCTGACAGCCTCCCCGTTTTCTTTTCCACATCTGGCGGCCCGATGGGATCAGACGTTCAGTACGAACTGCTCGATCACCTGAGCCACACCCTCTTCATCGTTGCGGGCGGCGGTGTGCTGGGCGAGATCCTTGATCTCGTCGGTGGCATTGCCCATCGCAACCCCGAGACCTGCGTACTCGATCATGTGGCGATCGTTGCCTGCATCCCCGACGCAGATCACCTGATCGGCGGTCAGGCCCAGGTGCTCGGCCAGCGCGGCGACGCCAGTTCCCTTGTTGCTGTGCTTGTTCATGAACTCGAGGAAGAAGGGGGCGCTCTGTACCACGGTATAGCGCTCATAGAGCTCTGCAGGCAGTCGCTCGATGGCGCGGGAGAGCTGGGGCGGCTCGTCGATCATCATCACCTTCATGATCTGCTCGTCGGCAGGCAAGGTGGCGAAGTCGATCAGATTGATCGGCATGCCGATCAGGCGGGATTCGTGCTCGGTGTAGGTGCTGACACGGGGGCTGATGAGGCCCTGGGTGACCGAGAAACCATGGACGTTCACCTCCAGCTCGTCAGCCAGTTTGGCGACGGCGCTGGCGTCACTGCCGGTCAGCAGCTGGCTGCGGATGATGCGCTGATCGGCCACCTGCTGCACCAGGGCGCCGTTGTAGCAGATGACGTAGTCATGCTCTGTGGTGAGGCCGAGTTCTTCCAGATAGCGGCTCATCCCTTCCAGCGGGCGGCCGGAGGCCAGTACTACGGTTACCCCTTTGGCGCGCGCGGCGCTGATGGCGGCGTGGGTGCGGGGAGTAATCTGGCCCTGCGGGTTGAGCAGGGTGCCATCCATATCCAATGCGATCAGCTTGTACATCTCTCACTACCTGAGTCTGGGTGGCCCGCCCGGTGGGGCCAAGGAAGTGGCGAGTGTAGCGAAAATCGGCGGCGGGATCACGGCCGGTTCAGCGATGGATCCGTGCCTGTTGACCTATTTGTGCCCCTTATAGGGGTTCATCAGCAGCTGATCTTCGCGGATGCAGAAGTGGATCGGGCCATGTTCGATATCGACCCGGTTGTGGTGGTGAGCCATCTCCACCTCGACCCCGGGGAAGAGGTGCTGGGTCGCGATGATGTCCATGTCAGCCATCAGTTTCTGCAGCTCTTCACGGTTGGCGGCTAGCTGATCTTCCAGCTGGCGCAGCTCGAGTTGGTGACGCTCACGGATGGGTTTCAGTTTGCGCAAGGTATCCGGATTGCGCTTGTCGCTGGGTAGTTGCACCAGCCGCATCACCAGCGCCTTGATCTTTTCCAGCTGCTCCAGACACGCCTGTTGCTGCTGCTTGAGTTGATGCTCCTGCTCCTTGTGGGTGAAGTAACCGCCGAGGATCTGCAGCCGGGTCTGATTACCGGCACTGGCCCCCAACACGGGTGAGATGATGAGGCGATTGGCAATGCTGAGGCCACCCAGCAGGTTGCCTTTGCGCATTCCGCCGTCACCCACCTTGATATCCTGTCCGCTGCGACTGTAGCAGTGGCTGAGCTGGCTCTGGATCTGGATATCCCCTCCCGCTTCCAGTTGGGCATACTGGGCGTAGCTGGCGTGAATTTCCCTCTGGGCATTGAGCTTGCAGAGAAACTCCCCCTGATCGTCACGGCGGCCAATGATGCCGTGGCGCACTGTGATGGTGCCCCCCGCCTCGATCCACCCCCCCTCGATAAAGCCACCGATGACGATGTCACCGCTGACCGAAATCTTCATGCCCGGGTTGACGTCGCCGCTGACGATTAATCCCCCTTCAAAATCAATGTGGCCGTGGCGGGCATCCACCCGTTTGACGCTGAGCACCTCATCCACCTTCATGCCCGCTTTCTCCTGACAGGGCAGGCCAGCCCGACTGGCAATCAGCAGGTCGGGATCGTCGGGGGAGAGGAAGGTGCCCTCGCCAGCACTCATCGGACTGTCTTTGCCATCTTTGGCGGGCAACTCCTGGCCGGTTACGGTAAAACCGGGCACTCCTTGAGTGGCGGGATGGCGGCGCATCAGCGGAGCGCCGGCCTTGACGGTGACGATGGAGCCGAGATCCCGCAGGTCGACCCGGTCATGATCCAGCTCCCTGGGTTTGAGGATCCGTTCAGCCGGGGTCTCCACCAGTCGTTCATATCGGGAGTCCTGACCATTGATGGCAGGCTGGCCGCGGGCGATGACCAGTTTTAGCTGGCTGCCGGGGGCTGCCTCCTTGGCCGACAGGATGGCGGCGGTGAGCAGTTGTTCACTTACCCCCTGTTTGATGTCGCTGAGGGAGATAGCCTCTTGCAGCTGTTCGTGCGTCACATACAGGCCTCCCCAGTCAGCGGTGATCTGGGCCGTGGCGCTCATGCGGTCCTTCTCCACAATCACGGCGAGTCGGGCATCCTGACGTTTGCCGACAGGGATCGGGTGGGTGGGCACGGGGGCGGCAGGGTTGGTGAGCAGGGCATTGAGCAGGCTGATGGCCTGCTTGATCCCGTCGGGCAGTGGCTGATAGCGGCGACAGTTGGAAGCGAGCAGCAGAGCCTGCACATCCCGTTCTGCAACCGGTTTGGTGAGACCGGCGGCAATCCGTAGGCAGACCAGTTCCATATCGTTTGATAGCAGCAGCCACTCTTTGCTTAACACCGTATCTCCTTGCCAGGTGGGGAGGGTGCGCTCAGCTTGCCCCTCTACTGTCATTACATCTCTCAATGCCAAATAAAGCGAACCACCGACGGTGAGAGTGGGCAGTATTCAGATATTTCTTCTGAATGGTCAATAGATTGAGGTCAAATCGGTGATGACGGCCGGATAAATATGGGTACTGTTTGGCAATGGCGTGAAAAGGCGGATCGCAGCGCCAGCGACATAGGGTCGCTGGCAGGGGAATGGCGGTTGTTATCAGCTGCGCTGAGCTGTTCTGGCCAGGGTGAGGTAATCGCCGAGCACCGGTTCGCCCAGCAGATAGCGGCGCAGCATGTCGAGGGCGGCAAAGGCGAGGATCTTGCGGCGGCTCTCCGGGTCGGGGTGGCTGACCTTGAGGGTCTGGCCGAACGAAAGTTCATCGGCGCAGAGCAGCAAAGGCACGCCTTCAGGGCCTGCCTGGCCGATTGTCAGACTCACGCCCTTGGTGGAGCCCGCCAGCTGGTCGAGCTCGCAGCTCAATGCGTGGCTAAAACTGGCTTCCAGCGCGGCGTGTTCATGGCACATGGCAAGCAAGGCTCCCCGGCTCTCACATTCATACAGAGCGAGTGGTTTCTCTCCCTGCAGCGCGAGGATCTGCTGCGCCGGTTCCGTATCCCCGTGGCCAACCAGCCAGGGGCGGATCGTGCTCAGCAGCCGGTGCTCGGCGCTCTCCATATCAGCGGCGCTGGCGCCGTGGCCGATCAGCTTCAGCTCGATAAGGGGCATGGCGGAGCGGTAACCCAGCTCGATGCCGGTGGGCCAGGGGGCGGCATCCAGCAGGTCGCTGAGGGCCGATTCCGAGACGCCAAAGGTGTAAAAGCGGCGCAATTCGGTATCGGTTTGTGCCCCGGCCAGCGCCTTGAGGCGTGGCAGAATCTGTTCGCGCACCATTTGCTTGAACTCGAATGGAACGCCCGGGGTGAAGAAGAGCTGGCTCTGGCCCTGATCGCCGATGTGAGTGACCACAAAGCCGCAGGCGGTGCCAACCGGGTTGTCGAGGATCTCACATCCCTGCGGCAGCCAGGCCTGTTTGGCATTGCTTTGTGCCATGGGGCGGCCACGGCTGGCGTAGCGGGCCGTGATGGTGGCGAGCCAGTCTGGGAAGAGGGTGAGCGGCAGGTCAAAGGCCTCGGCGGCGGCCAGAGCGGTGAGATCGTCGGCGGTGGGGCCGAGCCCGCCGCACACCAGCACCACCTCGGCGCGGCTAGCGCTCTCTTGCAGCAGCGCTTTCAAGTCGGCGAGGTTGTCCCCCACCGTCAGGCGACGGCGCACCTGCCACCCCTGTTCCAGCAGCAGGGCGCTGAGCCAGGCCGCGTTGGTATCGACCACCAGACCCGTCACTATTTCGTCTCCGGTACTAATGATCTCGATACGCATGGCGGGCTCCTTGGGTTAAACGGGTGACAACGGTTGGCCTCGGGCCAGCACAATCAGGCTTTGTTGTGCTCGAAGTAGTAGCTGATCCGGGTCCGCGGATTGAGATATTCGAACACGGCGGGTGGCAGCCGTTTAGGGTGGATCACCTTGGCGATCGTCAGCTCGGCCTGCTGCAGATCGATGATGGCGGCTTCCTGGCGGGGAATGCGCGGATCGTAGACCAGCACCGAGGGGTAGAGCAGGCGGGAAGCGTTGACCGACATCACCAGCCCGACCTGGCCGTTGGAGAGTTGCACCACGCTGCCGGGGGGATAGATCCCCATCAACCGGATCAGCATGCTGAGGTACTCCGGATTGAACTGCGCTTTGCGCTGCTTGTAGAGACCGCTCAGGGCCGAGTAGGGCACCTTGGCCTGTATGTGGCAGAGGTTATCGTACTCGTTGATCAGCGACACGATCTGGGTCAACGGGTCGAGCTGGCCACCCTTGAGCCCTTCCGGCCCGCTGCCATCGAGATATTCGTGGTGATGGAGCACGATCCCCTTCGCCTCGGCCGGAAACGCCTTGGCCAGATTGAGCAGGTCGAGGCCATAGCGCGGGTGCTGAGCCATCAGGTTCTGCTCCGGCTTGGTCAGTGGCTCGGTCTTGCGCAGGATCTGGCTCGGGATCTTCAGCTTGCCGATATCGTGGAACAGCGCCCCCATGCCGATCTGACGGATCTGATCGGCCGACATGCAGCACTCCTTGGCCAGCAGCATGCTGAGCACGCTCACGTTGAGGGAGTGAAAGTAGAGGTTGTTGCCATCCTCACTGTCGGAGACCAGATGCAGCACCATCTCGTCCACCGCGAGCAGTTGCTCGGTCATGGCGTTGACCAGCTCCTGTGCCTCGCCGATAGCATTGAGGGGGCGGGACTGGATCTTGCTCATCACGCTGCGCACCTGTGCCAGCGACTGCTGGAACTGCTTCTCGCACTGCTGCAAATTGCGGCGATACTGTTGCAACTGCTCTATACGCTGATCCTTCTCCTGCTGCATTCGGGCTTGCCGCAGTGCGGCGTCTGCGCTCTCTTGTGGCTGAGGCTGTACCTGATTGAGGGGCTTGGGCGGAACGTCGCTCTTGTCGGGAATGATGGTGACCAGTTTCAGCCCGAGCCGGCGGATCAGCTCGATCTCCTCTTCACTTTTGATCTTGAAGCTGGAAAACAGGAACGGGTGTTCGCGCCACCCCAGTGGCAGGGAGACATAGTTGCCGACTTGCAGTCGATCTACGGAAATCTTGATACCGGTCATTATCTTGGAAGCAGGAGACACACTGAGCCGTATGCTAGTCAAAGGTGGGGGTGAATACAAAAGGTATCTGATGACAGGGCGGGAGCTTTATTATAGGCTTCTGGATGTCCAGACATATTTACCGATGCAGTACAGGGAGTAAGCATGCCGATCAAGATCCCGGATCAGTTACCCGCCGCCGAAGTGCTGGGGCAGGAGAACATCTTCGTGATGACGGAATCCCGGGCCGTCACCCAGAACATCCGCCCGTTGCGGGTGTTGATCCTCAACCTGATGCCAAAGAAGATTGAGACCGAGATCCAGCTGATGCGGATGCTCTCCAACTCGCCGCTGCAGGTGGATGTGGATCTGCTGCGTATCGATGATAGGGAATCGAAAAACACGCCGCAGGCCCACCTCGAGAGCTTCTATCACGACTTCGAGCAGGTGCGTGGCAACAACTACGACGGGATGATCATCACCGGGGCGCCGCTCGGGCTGGTGGAGTTCGAGGAGGTGGTCTACTGGCCGCGCATCGTCGAGATCATCGAGTGGTCCCATCAACATGTCACCTCCACCCTGTTCCTCTGCTGGGCGGTGCAGGCGGCGCTCAAGGCGCTCTATGGCATGGAGAAGCAGACCCACGGCGAGAAGCTCTCCGGGGTTTACCGCCACCACCGGCTCGATGAGCACGAACCGCTGCTGCGCGGTTTCGATGACGAGTTTGTCGCGCCGCACTCCCGCTATGCGGCATTCGACGGAGACCTTATCCGCGCCCATACTGACCTGCAGATTTTTGCCGAGTCAGAAGAGGCGGGGGTCTATCTGGCGGCGACCAAGGATTGTCGTCAGGTATTTGTCACCGGGCACCCGGAGTACGATGCGCTGACGCTGGACGGGGAGTATCAGCGGGATCTGGCGGCGGGGCTCGACCCGGCCATACCGGTCAACTACTACCCGAATAACGATCCGGGCCGGACGCCGCGCGCCAGCTGGCGCAGTCATGGTCACCTGCTGTTTGCCAACTGGCTCAACTACTACGTCTATCAGCTCACCAGCTATCGGGTGGAGGATATCGGCAAGGTCTTCACCTACGGCCAGGGTGGCAAGTAGTTAGTCGCCCTGTTCCAGCCGCTCGGCCAACTGGTCGAGCCATTGACGGTGTGTGGTCAGGGTGAACGCCTTGGGTCTGTGAGCCTTGATGGCGGCCATCGCCTCTTGCTGCGGCTGGCCGAGGATCATCAGCAGCGCGGCGGCGACCAGACCGGTGCGTCCGCTGCCCCCTTTGCAGTGGATGACCAGATGCTTGCCATCCCCCAGCAGCTCGCGCAACTGTGGCAGCGCCTGTTGCCAGGCGGCCTCGAAGGCGGCATCGGGGGCCAGATCATCCTTGATTGCCAGATGGAACCAGCGCATCCCTTCGTGCTCTACCTGCTGGCCGAGCTGCGCCAGTTCGAGTCGGGTCAACTCGGCGCTCGTCATCAGGGTCACCACCCCGTGGGCACCGGCCAACCGCAGCTGATCGAGCGCCAGGGTCAGCGGCACCTGCTGGGTGCCGGGGCAAGGGGTCAGCAGCAACTGGCCGTCGACACGGGGAACCTCAAGGCTCCAGAAGGGGTGAAACGGGTGCATGGCGGATCCTCGCGTGGTGGCTGCAGGGCTGCGGCCGGTGCATGGCGCCAAGGATAGGCGGGGCAGGGGGGATGTCAATGGCCGTTGTGTTTGCCCCGGTTTACGGGCAGAGTCTAAAAAACTGAGCGGTTCAAGGAGTTAAGATGAGAAACCTGGATCAACTGGATTTGGATATCCTGGCCCATCTGTTTCGGGATGCGGGCATGACTAACAAGGATCTGGCCGCGCTGGTGGGCGTTGCCCCCTCCACCTGTCTGGAGCGGGTGCGCAAGCTGCAGCAGGATGGCGTGCTCAAGGGCGCCCACTGCGAAGTGGATTATCAGGCCCTCGGTGGTCACATTCAGGCCATGGTCTCCCTGCAGCTGGCCCGTCACAGCCGCCAGATCATCGATGCATTTCGCGACGCCATTCTGGCGCTGCCTGAAGTGATCAGTCTGTTTCACATGGGCGGAAAGGATGATTTTCTGGTGCACCTGTGTGTCTCCGATACCGAGCACCTGCGCAACTTCGTGTTCGATCACTTCACCTCCCGCGAAGAGGTGGTGCACCTCGAAACCTCGCTGGTGTTCGAGCACAAATTCAGCCGCTCCCTGCCCTGTTTTACCCAGTCATAATGGCCAGTGAGTCGGCCGGGTGAGCAGAGAGAAAAAACCGCCGATTGGCGGTTTTTTCTTTTCGGCTATCTGGTCAGCATCAGCGCCATCGGGCATGGGCGGCTCAGTTGGCGGCGGTGCGCTCATCCTTTGCCGTCTGATACAACCCTTTCTGATAGGCCATGCTGCCCCACAGGGCAAGACCAAGCGCATCCTCCTTCAAGGCGTCCGGTTGCGCAGCCGGGGTCAGCTTCTCGCGGGCATCATCGTAGACATAGCCTTCCGCCGGGCGCTCCGGTTGCAGGATCACCACATCCTTGCCGCGCATCAGGGCGAAGTTCTTGTCGTACTGCATGATGGCGCGCCCCGGCCAGTCGGCGGGCATGCGGGTCAGATCCTTGCCGAGCATGGGGTAATCGGCACTGATCCCCATCAGGGAGAGCAGGGTCGGCGCCATGTCGATCTGGCTGACGATGCGCGGATCCTTCTTCGGCGTTATGCCGTCACCGACGATAACGCCGGGGATATGGAAGCGGGGGATGGGCACCAGACTGGCGCCACCGACCCGGCTGTCGTGGTCGGCGATGACCAGGAACAGGGTGTCCTGCCAGTATTCGGACTGTTTCGCCTTCTTGAAGAACTCACCGATGGCGTAATCCGCATACTTGGCCGCGTTGTTGCGGGTCTGCTTGGGCTGCTCATAGAGTTTGATGCGATTGTCCGGGAATTCGAACGGATCGTGGTTGCTGGAGCTGAACACCAGACTGAAGAAGGGTTTACCCTCTTTGTGCAGCGCCTTGAAGGTCTCGTCGGCTTTGGCCATCAGATCTTCATCGGAGGCGCCCCATGAGCCCTTGAACACCGGATTGTCGAAATCCTTCTGCTCGACGATGGTGGTGAAGCCGTTACCGAGGAAGAAGCTGCGCATGTTGTCGAAGTGGCTCTCGCCGCCATAGATAAAGCTGGTGTCGTAACCCCGCTGCTTGAGCAGATCCGCGATGGTGAAGAAGTTGGTCTGGCTCTTGCCGAGTTTGACCACTGCCTGTGCCGGAGTCGGCGTGAAGCCGGTCAATACCGCCTCGATACCGCGCACCGAGCGGGTGCCGGTGGCATAGAGCTGCTCGAAGGCCCAGCCCTGCTGCGATAGGGCATCGATATTGGGGGTGAGCGGCAGGCCGCCGAGGGAGCCGACAAACTGGGCGCCCAGGCTCTCCTGCAGCAGGATCACCAGATTCTTCGGTTTGCCCTGGAAGCTCGCCTCGTTGAAAGTCTGGCTGGGCAGCAGATCGGAGTTGAAATCCCTGGCCGGACGGCCACTCTCCTTGCGTACGACGTTGAGTACCTCCTGCTCGGTCATCTTACCGTAAAAGCGGCTGACATCCTCCTCGGCGCCCATCTGCTTGATGGCAAAGAAGAGGGAGTAGGCAGAGTTGACGGTTAGGGCGTTGACCAGCGGATCCTCGGCAAAGGCGACCATGGCGGGGTTCAGAGCACGATGGCCGAAACTGGAGCGGGCACCGAGAAAACCTATGGCCAGAATGAGCAGGGCGAAGGCCGGACGCAGATACCAGCGAGGGAAGCTAAGACCACGCACCAGACGGCCGCTCAGCCACCAGCCACCGGCCAGCACGGCGCCACTGAAAAGCACAGCCAGCAGCAGTTCGCCCTTGCGGCCCGCCCACAGCATGGAGAGCACCTCTTTCGGATAGATGAGGTACTCCACATAGAGGCGATTGGGGCGCACGCCATATTCGGTGACGAACGAGGGGGTGGAGATCTCGAGGAACAGCATCAGCCAGAGCCCGACGGTCAGCCACACTCGCATCAGTTGCAGCCAGCCGCGACCGATGGTGTGGGGGCCTGCCAGCAGCAGGGTGAGCATAGCGGGGATACCCCAGATCCAGCAGAGGGTGGCAAAATCGACCCGGATCCCTTGCAGTAGCATCTCTTGCCAACCGGCCACGGCATCCACCCGTTCCAGTTGCCAGAGACCAAGGGCGAGCCGGCTGAAAGAGAGAGAGAGAAGCGCGATCGCGCAGAAGACGGCGAAGGGCCAGAATGGGCCGAGTCGCTGTTTTAGAGCTGTCATGTTTGTTCCTGAATGAGACTGTAAATGTCTGTCCACAGACGTTTTTGACTTCTAGTCAGGTTATGACAGATCGAACGGGTTAAGGTTGCATTCAATTTTGTTAAAAGTCGTCATTAATACATTTATCATCTATAAATGTGATGTCGCGCAGCGAATGAGCACAGCATAACCTGTTGGATAAAATGTGAGCGACTGCGCGTATGGATGGGGGCCGGATGTTTATAATTGCCGCGAATTCTCTTAATCGGAGCCGAAGAGATGCCGGTCTTTATCGATGTCGAGTATTTGCGGGGATGGCGCCTGTTTCTGGTGTTATCGGATGGCACCACGGGTGTGCTGGATCTGACCCCCTGGCGAACCCAGCCGCTGTTTGCAAAGCTGGAGAGCGAGCGTCACTGCGCTCGGGTCTTCATCAACCGTCACCACCAGCTGGAGTGGCCCGTCGGATGTACCTTGTCCGCCCACGAGGTCTATCACCTGATCTCTCCCATCGATGAGCGGGAAGCCTTCCGCTAATCCCCATTTTTTGTGAACAAACGCCAGATTCATGTCACTGAAATAATTGCCATTCTTCCTTTCTTAGTCCACTTGGGTAAAACCTGCCTAGCCCCGAGCCGGGCCGTTCCTACTGGCTCTCGGTCAACTACCGTTTTGCCTCGGCAGGCGTGCTCTAACCAGTTGAGTCAGATAACGTTTTCAGTCACAGACACCGCTGTGAGGGCATCGCTATCATGGTGAAAAACAGGCGTATCAGACGCCTGCTCTCACAGCGGGAACATAACAATGAAACAGGGAACGTTACGCTATGGCGGCCTGCTCGGGGCCGCCCTGTTACTTGCAGCTTGCGGCGGTAGCGGTAGTTCAGGCGGGGAGAGCTCTCCCCCCGTCGTCAATCCGCCGGTCACCCAGCCTCCGGTCAGCACGGCCAGTCGTGCCTGCTACGGCGATGATCAACCCGCCTGCAACCTGCGCATCTATCAGGTGATGGTGGAGTCGTTTGCCGATGGTGACGGCAGTGCCAACTACGGCGTCGGCTATGGCCCCTCCCAGCACAACGGCGATCTGCAGGGGATCATCGACAGTCTCGACCACATCAAGAGTCTCAACGTCAACGCCATCTGGCTCACCCCGGTGTTCGACTCCTGCGCGGGGCAAGGCGGCGATAACAAGCTCGATGCCACCGGCTACTTCGCCTGCGACTTTTTCACCGTAGATCCCAATTTTGGCAGCAATGCCAAGCTCAAACAGCTGGTGGATGCGGCGCACCAGCGCGGCCTCTATGTCTTCCTCGACGGGGTGTTTGGCCACGTCAACAAGGTGGGGGTGAGCAAGCCCTCACCAGAGGGGCGTCTGCCAGCCCTTACCAGCGGCGGTGCGGGTTATCCTGGCCAGCTGGTGGATTACAGCAAGCCGGAGAGCCTCGCCTACTTCAAGGAAGTGGCCCGTTACTGGGTCGAGCAATACGGCATCGACGGCTGGCGCCTGGATCAGGCCTATCAGTTGGGGCTGGATGATTGGCGCGCCATTCGCAGCGAGGTGGAGCAGGCCAGCGCAGCGCGCAAGGCGGCAGGGCAGCAGTGGGGCACCCTCGGCTATATGGTGGGGGAAGTGTGGAAGGGGGCTGACGACATTCGTGCCCAGGCTTACGGCAGCAGCGACAATCCGGCGCTCTCCTCGGCGTTCGACTTCCCGCTGCGCTACGGCATCGTGCAGGCGCTGGCGGTGGAGGAGTCCGGCAAGGGCGGGCAGGGGGCCAGCGTGCTCGATGCCAGCTGGAACAGGGTGGAGAACTACCCGAATCACGCCATGCCCAACCTGATGCTGGGCAACCACGATCTGGTGCGTTTCGGCGATCTGCTGGAGCGTGGCAACTTCAAGTCGGCCGAGTACTGGCAGCGCCACAAGGCGGCCTTCAGCTTTATGGCGGCCCGCTCCGGCCCCATCACCTTCTACTATGGCAAGGAGTTTGGCGACGAGGTGCCGGGCTTTGCTGCCAAGGTCAGCGGTGACTGTGCGGCGCAGGGCTTGTGCGACGATCATGTGGCCCGCAGCGATGGCAAGGTGCCCGGTGTGACCGGTTTTGTGCCAAGTAGCGAACAGGTAGAGCTGAAAGAGTGGCTCGCCCAGCTGCTGGCGATGCGTGCCGCGCACCCCGCTCTCTATCAGGGAGAGCGAGTCAAACTGGTGGCCGAGGGCAGTCTCTATGGTGACATCAAGCAGACGGCGGGGGAGCAGATAGTCTACCTGCTCAACCTCTCCACCACGGCGCTCAGCTACAACCTGCCGACGGGCAAACTGCGCAGCGGCAGCGCGCTGGTGGATCTGCAAAGCGGCGAGAGTCTGGCCATCGGCGGCGGCAGCGTAACGGTGGAGATAATGCCCTTGAGCGGACGTTTCCTGCGTCTGCAATAAGTCAGCCACAGCACGCTTTGATATGAGAGAGGGTCCCATCGCGGGGCCCTCTCTGTCATTGTGGGGGACAAAGTCATGGCGGGATTATGCGGTGGTCTGGCCCCGGTTTTCCAGCCGCTGGCGGAAGGCGCGGGCCAGTCGCTCGTAGAGATCCTGCGCCTCCTTGTCTTCGATATCGCCGCGGATCCAGGGGTTGTCGACGATCTCCAGCAGCACGCAGTCGCGTCCCTGCTGGCGCAAATCGACCCCGAACAGGCCATTGCCGAGCTGATGGACGGCGCGGCGGGCGGTCTGCAGTGCCCGCTCCGGCACCTCGTTAAGCGGCACCGCCTCGATGCGGCTCATGTCGAGGGGGTGTTTGCGGCGGCGAATGCGGTTGCCGGGTTCGGGCCGATAGCGGCGACAGGCAAACAGCGGCGAGCCGTCGAGAAAGCCGATGCGCCAGTCGAACTCGGCGGGGATCCGGCTCTGCACCAGCAGCAGGGCGGAGCGGCCCAGCCCCTCGTCCAGCAGGTGGGCCAACTGTTGTTCGTCGCTGGCCATGGCAAGATCGCGCCCCTGCGCCCCGTCGGGTACCTTCACCATCAGCGGCAGGCCGAGCCGCTGCACCAGCTCGTCGACGTGGTGGCGGCCGCGGCGGGTCACCACCATGGTGGGCGGCATGGGCACGCCGCTGCGCACCATCAGCTCGTAGAGATAGAGTTTGTTGCTGCAGGCCAAGATGGCGCGGGAGCTGTCGATCACCGGCATCTTCAGTTGCTCGGCGCGGCGGGCAAATTCGAAGGTGTAGTGGCCGACCGCGGTTTCGGCCCGCAGCCAGAGGGTGTCGAACTCCGGCAGCCGCTCGATGGCCGACGGTGGCAGGATCTCGGCCCGGATGCCCTGGGCGGCTGCAGCCCGGATAAAGCGCTCCAGCGCCAGCCCATCACTGCTGGCACGGCCATCATCGGGATCGACTAGAATGGCAAGCTGGTAGAGCGGCGCCGCCTGCGCCTCGTCACCGGTCCCCACCAGTGCCTGAGCGTGGTGCAGCATCAACTCTTTCTCGCTCTGGCTCAGCTCCAGTGGCGACAGGCTCTGCTGCTGGCGCACCGACCAGCCGTGGCGGCCGCGCTTGAGGGTCAGCTCCTGCAGCGGCAGTTGGCTCAGGCCATAGTAGTAGCGGGCCAGCCCCGCCAGCTCGCTCTGTTCACACTGGCCGAAGATGGCGCGCACCCGAATCCTGTCCTCGCTCTGCTGGGCCAGCCATCCTTGCGCCTTGCGCCACAGCTTGGCCGGTGGCTGCTGCGGTTGCAGTCGGCTGATGGCCTGCAAACCCGGCAGGCAGTGGTGGCCGCGGGCCTGGGCCAGCAGCGAGCAGTAGTAGCCTGCGCTCAGGTGCTCCAGATTGCGGCAGAGGTTGATGATGCGGGGTCGGCCGCCGGTGGTCGGCACCCCATGTTGCAGATAGGTGCGGGCGGTCAGCAGATAATCGGCATGGCAAGGCCAGTCGCCCAGCTCTTCGACGATGACATAGGTACTCATATTTTCGGCTCCACAGATCAGACTGCCTGAACAGGCAGGATCCCCAGTGGGCTTCGATGCACCGACAAGCACGACAATGGCGCGAGGGGAAACAAGAGGTTACAGTGCCTAATATGACGCCTTGGTAACTTGTGATACAAGTCGCATTTTGGGTGCTGAAGATAAATAACCGAACAAGGACTCCCCGTGTTGACCGTACGTGCGGCCCGAACCGATGATCTGGGCGCCATCGTTAATCTTGAACGCTACTGTTTTCCCCCTGAAGTCGCCTTTGGTCGCAGCCGCTGGCACTATCTGCTGGCCCACGCCAAGGGGCGGACCCTGTTGCTGCTGGATGAGAAACATCAGCTGATGGGCTATCTCTGCCTGCTGGAACACAGAGGCTGGGATCGGCTGGTCATTCAGGCGCTGGCCATTCGTTGGACGGTGCGCCGTCTGGGCTGGGCCCGCCGTCTGCTGGAGCAGGTGATCCGCGAGGGCAAGGCCGCTGGCTGGGGGGCGATGCGTCTCGAAGTGGGGGATGCCAACGAAGAGGCGCAGGCACTCTATCAGGGATTGGGTTTTCGTCCCCAGCAGCGGTTGGCGGACTACTATGGCCGCGACCAGCACGCCCACCGGCTGGTGCTGCCGCTGGTGAGCGACGAGGAGCGTGAGCGGCGCAGAGTGGCTCGCACTCAGGCGCGCAAGCCCTCTGCGCAGGCCAACCGACAGTGTTGAACGAGCAACATCGAGGAGCAGCATGAGCTGCGACAACTGTCTTGCCACCGCCATCAGGGCCAAGCTGGGGCGCTGCCCGGTCTGCGCCGGCCAGACCTTTGCCATCGGCCTGATCGGCTGGCTGGTCTGGTGGTGGTGCGGTGCCGATACCTCGGTCAACGCCCTCACCGGCCTGCTGTTTGCGCTGGGCGGCTCGGGCCTGTTGCTGCTCCATCTGGTGGTATTTGTCTGGCGCAAGGCGACCGGACGTGAATTGAGTGATGAATGAATCTGAATAGATTCAAACAGATAAATAACAATATCGGTGTAGATATGGAGGTTCAGATGATAGCAATGGTAACGGGCGCCTCGTCCGGTTTTGGTGAAGCCATCAGCCGCCAGCTGGTGCAGGCGGGCTATCGGGTGATCGGTACCGGTCGCCGCGCCGAGCGGCTGGCCGCGCTGGCTGACGAGCTGGGCGAGCAGTTCCTGCCGCTGGCGTTCGACGTGCAGGACAAGGCGGCCACCCGTGCCGCCATTGCCGGTCTGCCAGCCGCCTGGAGCGAAGTGGATCTGCTGGTCAACAACGCCGGTCTGGCGCTGGGGCTGGAGCCGGCCCACAAGGCAGACCTTGAGGACTGGGAGCAGATGATCGCCACCAACATCAGCGGTCTGACCCTGCTCACCCGCCTGTTGCTGCCGGGCATGGTGGCGCGCAATCGCGGCCATGTCATCAACATCGGCTCCATCGCCGGCACTTACCCCTATCCGGGCGGCAACGTCTACGGCGCCACCAAGGCGTTTGTGAAGCAGTTCAGCCTCAACCTGCGTGCCGATCTGGCGGGTACCGCCATCCGCGTCACCAACGTGGAGCCGGGTCTGTGCGGCGGCACCGAGTTTTCCAACGTGCGCTTCCACGGTGACGACGCCAAGGCGGCCTCCGTCTATCAGGGGGTGGAGGCGATCCAGCCGGAAGACATCGCCAATACCGTGCTCTGGGTGAGCCAGCAGCCCGCCCACGTCAACATCAACAGCATAGAGATCATGCCGGTGGCGCAGACCTTCGGCCCGTTCAATATCAGCCGCCGCTGATCGCGGCAGGTGATGGAAACAAAAGAGGCTCCCTTGGGAGCCTCTTTGCGTTGGCGAGCCGATTACAGACTCATGATCTTCTTGAACTCCTCCTCCGAATACTTCTTCTCACTGCTCTTGGTCAGGTCGGTCATCAGCTTGTAGCGCAGATCTTTGGCCATCTGATAGGTCTGCTCCAGCTGGCCGTAGGAGTAGTCGGCGGCCAGCCCGATGGTGGTGGCCTTGTCGTTGGCGTAGGCCTGCTTGAGGCTCTTATCGAGCAGCGCGACCTCCTTGTAAAGCTTGGTGCTCTCCTTGCTCCAGACGTTTCGCAGCAGCGGCAGGTATTTGTCCGGGTTGGTGTTGGCCAGTGCGGTCAGGCTGCGGAACTGCCAGTAGGCGGAATCATCGGAGTAGCTGTCGCTACCGCTGCGATAGGGCAGGGGATAGGAGTCCAGCGTGTTGTAGAGCGGCACCATCACCGATTCGGCCAGCACGCCGTAGCTTTGCCAGATGAGCCCCTGCAGCTCTTTGGGCATCTCCTTGCGCAGCTGGATAACGTGGGATTCGAGCTGGCGATCGACCCGGATCGGCCGCTCCGCCTTGCCCGCCAGCGACGTGCCGTCATAGGTGGCGCTTAGCAGCCTGGTCACGTCCGGCACTGCGATGGGGGCATCCGGCTTCATAAAGAGCGGATATTGTGCCTGTCTGGTCGGTTGCTGGTGAGAGGCGGTCAGCATTTTCTGGCCGAGCCACTCCCGATCCACGTTATACGGGTCAGCGATGACCCCGAACGCCTTGGCGAAGTTGAACTCTTTCGGGTCGGCGTTATCCAGCAGTTTGTGTTCGCGTACAAACTCCAGCAGTTTGGGCGAGTGCAGCACATCGGCGCTGTCGAGAGCGACGCCGTGGATGCGCAAACCGTTGGCCACCATGGCGTAGCTGTCGTCCGGCACCCGCACCGCGATCCAGTGGTGGCCGGAGCCGATCTCCATCAACCAGGCCTCGTTCACATCCGCCAGATAGAGGCTGTTGCCCTCACCGGCGCCATATTGCTCCACATAGCGGCCGAGCAGCTCAACCCCCTCTTTGGCCGTTTTGGCCTGCGGCAGGATCAGGGTGGGGATGATGGCTTCAATCACTCCCTTCTCGATCAGCGGATCGGCTTTCTGGGCCTTGTCGTTGACCTCGGCACTGGTGGTGGCTGAAATGGCGACGTTGAACTCGTTGATGCCGCGCTCCTCGTAATACTTGCCGTCCGGGTCGCTGGCTGTGGCATCCCAGTCACGAATGGCGGAGTAGGCGAAGAAGGCCTTGGGCATCGGCACTTCCAGCCCGTTGCCCAGTTTCCAGACTTTGCCCTCGTTCTGTTGTGCCGGGTGGAAGGCGAGGTATTTGTTCCAGTTGTTGACGCCAAAATCCTCGTTTCTGGCGATCATCACGCTGCCATCGGCACTGGCCCCCTTGCCGACGATAAGGCCGGTACAGGCATCGGCACTGCTGCCAAGCAGGGTGAGCAGGGTGGCGGAGAGCAGACTCAAGGTGTGTTTTTTCATAGGTGTACCCGAAGGGTTGCGGTGAGTGAGAGTCAGACGAGGGGATGAGGTGTGGGGAGGCTGCAACTCCGAACTGGCAGCGGAGTGAGCACGACAGATTGGTCTGCCTGTTATTGGTTTTTCGAACAGATCATCCATGACACGGCTGGCTGGTTGTGATGTGCGCCAAAATTGTATTCCTGAGTGGTTGTTTGTTTTGTGATCGTACTGCTGTTCCTGACTTTTCTCTGGCGCCGTGACGAGCAGACGGCGAAATGTGCCAAAACAGCGGGAATCGGCAGCAGATGAGTCATGATTCTGACGCCAACTTGCGTGAGGGACGTGGTGAGATCCGCCATATCTCTGGATCTCGCACTATCTGACAAATTGGCCTGTAACTTGCTGGTTTAATTGATAATGGTGGGGCCTGACGCCCCATGTGACCGGATCAGCCCGTGCCCATTGCCACAGATGCGCACCGAATTGGAGTCCCCATGGATATCAAACCCTACAGCCAGCAGCTTGCCCAGAGCGCATCCAACAACCGTGCCCTCGCCACCCTCAACAGTGCCGGAAGTGGCGGTCAGGGTGGTGGCTGGGAGGAGATGGTCAGCCTCTCCACCCAGCGCATGACCGGTCAGGCCCAGCAGGTGCTCACCTACGAACATCTGGCCAAGAACAACAAGCTGCCGCCGGCGCTGGATATGAGCTCCGACAAGGGGGGCGTGGTGCAGCAGCTGGTGGACAAGGCGCTCGGGTTTGATCGCAAGAAGTTCAACGAGATAGAGGACAAACTCAAGACCATCGCCGACAACAAGCAGCTGACGCCGGAAGAGCGGGCGGAGCAGAGCAAGCCGCTCAACGAGCAGCGAGAGACGATGCTGAAAGAGGCGATGGATCGCCTGACCGGCAAGAAGAGCTCATCCACAGATGAGGCCAAAACCGCCTGATCATGCCGTTGTTCTGATATCTACCCGGTCGGCACCGATGGGCCAGTGTCGACCGCCGATGGGCAAGCTTCTGCCACCTCTTTTGACCTCACCTCCTCACAGGCGCACAATGTCCCCGCTCTGTTCAAGTCGAGGATTCCGCCGTGTACAACTTTCAATATGCCAACCCTACCCGCATCTGTTTTGGTGAGGGGCAGATCGCCAGCCTGCCGGAGCTGATCCCGCCCGGCAGCCGCCTGCTGGTGCTCTATGGCGGCGGCAGCATCAAGCAGAACGGCGTCTATGAGCAACTGACCCGGGCGCTGGAAGGGGTGACGTGGCAGGAGTTCTCCGGCATCGGCGCCAATCCCAGATACGAACTGTTGATGGAGGCGGTGGCGCTGGTGAAGCGCGAGCGCATCGACTTTTTGCTGGCGGTTGGTGGCGGCTCTGTGGTGGATGGCACCAAGTTTGTTGTGGCGGCGGCCTGTTATGAGGGGAGCGACCCCTGGGATATCTGCGGCAAACAGGCGAGCGTGCACAAGGCGCTGCCGATGGGCTGTGTGCTGACCCTGCCCGCCACCGGATCCGAGAACAATCCCACCGCGGTGGTGAGCCGCGGGGATGTGAAGATCGCCTTCAGAAGTCCGCTGGTACAGCCGCAATTTGCGGTGCTCGATCCGGCGACCACCTACAGCCTGCCTGCCCGCCAGACCGGCAACGGGGTGGTGGATGCCTTCATCCATATCACCGAGCAGTACCTCACCTTCCCGGTGGGGGGCGATGTGCAGGATCGACTGGCGGAAGGCCTGTTGCAGGTGCTGGTGGAGAACGGCCCCAGGGCGCTGGCAGAGCCGACCAACTATCAGGTAAGGGCCAATCTGATGTGGGCCGCCAGTCTGGCGCTCAACGGTCTTATCGGTTGCGGGGTGCCGCAGGATTGGGCCTCCCACGCCATTGGCCATCAGCTGACGGCGCTCTACGGGCTCGATCACGGCCAGAGTCTGGCGGTGGTGCTTCCCTCATTGCTCCGTGAGCGGGCGAGCCAGAAGCAGGACAAGCTGGCCCAGTTTGCCGAGCGAGTGTGGCATTCGCCGCGCGAAGACAAGGCCCTGTGCATCGAAGAGGCGATCATCCGTACCGAGCAGTTCTTCCAGAAGATGGGATTGGGCACCCGGCTGGCCGACTATGGCCTCAGCGAAAGCTGCATTGCGGCGGTCTGCTCCAACCTCAAGCGGGTGGGGCGCACCGCGCTCGGTGAGCAGCAGGATATCGACCCGGATCTGGTGGCGCGCATTCTCGCCCGGGCGCTATAAGCAGGTGACGATGGTTTTTGCCGGGTGATTCACTTCCCCAATAAAGAGGGCCGCATGTTGCGGCCCTCTTGCATGACGGGTTAGCCGATCACTCGGTGCGCGCCTTGAGATAACCGGCGTAATCCGGGATCTGTACGCTGAACGCTTGCCGCATATGGGGGCTGTCCATGATGAAGTCGGCGGTCGCTTCGTTGGTGGCGACCGGGATGTTCCAGACCGCCGCAAGGCGCAGCAGCGCCTTCACATCCGGATCGTGCGGCACCGCATTGAGGGGATCCCAGAAGAAGATCAGCACATCGATCTTCCCTTCGGCGATCAGGGCGCCGAGCTGCTGGTCGCCACCCATGGGGCCGGAGAAGAGGCAGGTGATGGGCAGTTGTGCCTTCTTGCCGAGCATGGTGCCGGTGGTGCCGGTTGCATAGAGGTGGTGCAGCTTGAGCTCCTCCTTGCGGCGCATCACCCAGTTCAGCAGAGGGGTCTTCATGTTGTCGTGAGCCACCAGTGCCACCCGTTTGTGGGGCGCCATCTCGCGTGCAATCTGTTCCATGGAAATCGTCCGTAGCATTGTTATTGGCAGAGAGTCGTATCCTAATCGAAAGCCATGACAGATGCTGTGTCGGGCGTATTAACTGTGATCCTGTCGAAAAGTTTTCGAGGCATGGCGACTCAAATATGGCGGCCAAAATGAAGAGACCCGCGCTGGCGGGTCTCTCTGCTTGCTGGCCTGCTGGCTCAGGAGCCGTGGTGCAGTTGCGACTGCTGATAGTTTTCCAGCCCGATGCGATCGATAAGATCGAGCTGGGTCTCCAGCCAGTCCACATGCTCTTCTTCATCCTCCAGGATCTCCTGAAACAGGTCGCGGCTGATGTAGTCTTGCACCGACTCGGCGTAGGCGATCGCTACCTTGAGGTCGGGGATGGCATCCATCTCCAGCGACAGGTCGCAGCGCAGCATCTCTTCAACGGTCTCGCCGATGCGCAGCTTGCCCAGATCCTGCAAGTTGGGCAGCCCTTCGAGAAACAGCACCCGCTTGACCAGCTCATCGGCGTGTTTCATCTCGTCGATAGACTCGTGATACTCCTTGTGTCCGAGCGCCTTGAGGCCCCAGTCATCGTAGATGCGGGCGTGCAGGAAGTATTGGTTGATGGCAATCAGCTCATTGGCCAGCACCTTGTTGAGGTGGGCAATGATCTTGGGATCTCCTTTCATCGACAGTGCTCCTTGGTTCGTGCCTGAGGCTTCGATCGTTAGAGCTTAGTCCAGAAAAGTGACAACAGGAGGTCTGGCGAGCCAGCTCGCCTGAGAGAAGGGGTGACCCGGTTGGCGGGTCGCATCAGAAAAGAGGTGTCCGGATCAGGCCACTTCGTAGTAGAGCACGGGTTGATCCTGCTCCATCTTGTCGAGCTCGGCTGCGATGATCTCCATGGTCATGCGCACGCATTTGCCACACTGGGCGCCCACCTCGAGCGACTGCTTGAGCTGGCGGAATTCGCTTTTACCTGACTGCACCGCTTTGCGGATCTGGGTATCTGTGATGCCGCGGCACAAACAGACGTACATGATGATCACCTCTTGTAGAATGGAGTGAAATCTAAATGAGAATGTTTCGTAATGCAAATAACCATTGGTAATAAGATCCCCTGCTTGCCACTGTGCAACCCCTTGGGGACAATGCTGGCAACCAGAGGAGATCACCATGCTCAAGAAACTGTTCAGTGCCCTGTTCGGGGGCGAGCCAGCCAAGGCACCGGAAGTCACTCCCACCGAATATGCCGGCTATCTCATCTATCCGGAGCCGATGGCCGAAGGTGGCCAGTACCGACTGGCGGGCCGCATCACCAAGGAGCTGGACGGCGTGATGCAAACCCACCGTTTCATTCGCTCCGATCTGTTTGCCAATCCGGCCGATGCCGAGCGCTTCATGGTGCAGAAGGCCCACACCTTTATCGATCAGATGGGGGAGCGCATGTTCGAGCCCCGCAAACCGGCTGACAGCCAGGCTTCATGACTCCGTCAGAACTCAACAGCCTGCGCGAGGCGTTGGCCCGCGCCGGTGAGCGGCGCCTGATCTGGCTGGAAGGGGAGGAGGCCGAGTGCATTGTCCGCGCGCAATCCCTGCTCGGCGAGCGCATCTTCTGGCTTGGCGCCGGGCCCGAGTGTTATGCCCCGCAGCCTGCCGCCAAGGCGCTGCAGCGGCTCGGTCAGGAGTGCGACACGCTGGTGTTCAACGCCTTCAGCGGCTTTCATCCCGACGCTTTCGGGGCGCTGGCAGGCACTCTGCGCGCGGGTGGCTTGCTGTTGTTGCTAACGCCGCCCAGAGTAGAGTGGCCTACATGGCCGGATCCCGACCGGATCCGGCTGGTGGCGCAGCCGGAGGAGACGAGTCGAGCCGGTCACGGCTTTATCGCCCGGCTGGTGCGGTTGCTGGAAGGTGATCCAGCCCTATCTCTGGAGCCGCCTGTTTGCTCGCAGCCGTGGCAACCGCTTGGGCCCGAGCGGCCATTGAGCTGCGACCAGGCACGGGCACTGCCCGCCATCCACAAGGTGCTGCACGGCCATCGCCGCCGCCCGTTGGTGTTGAGCGCCGACCGCGGTCGCGGTAAGAGTGCGCTGCTGGGGCTGGCCGCCGCCGAGCTGCTGCGCCAGCAGCCAGGGCTGAACATAGTGGTGACGGCCCCCTCTCAGGCGACGGTGGCGACCCTGTTTGCCCACGCCGCTCGCGGGCTAGATACTACGCCGGAGCAGCTGGCCGGGCTGATCTACTGCTCGCCGGATCGGCTGGTGCATGAGGCGCTCAATCCAGATCTGCTGCTGGTGGATGAAGCGGCCGCCATCCCGACCCCGCTGCTCGAGACCATGCTGGCCCGCCACAGCCGTATCGTGTTTGCCACCACCGAGCACGGTTACGAGGGGACGGGTCGCGGTTTTCACCTGCGCTTCAAACGGGTGCTGGATAGTCAGACTCCGGAGTGGCAGGAGATCCACCTCTCTGAGCCCATTCGCTGGAGTGAGCGCGATCCGCTGGAGCCGCTGATATTCCGCCTGCTGGGGCTTGATGCCGAAGTGGCGGCGCCTATGTCGCCGACCAACCCGAGCTGGCGTCTGGTCAGCCAAAAGGCGCTGGCGAGCGACGAGGTGCAGCTCAACCAGCTGTTCGGCCTGCTGGTGCTGGCCCACTACCAGACCACGCCGAGCGATCTCAGATCCCTGCTGGAGAGCCCGGATCTCGATATCCATCTGCTGGAGCAAGATGAGAGGCTGCTGGGGGTGGCCTTGGTGGCGCGGGAAGGGGAGATAGAACCCGAACTGGCCGAAGCGATCTGGGCCGGCCGCCGCCGCCCGCGCGGCCATCTGCTGCCCCAGTCGCTGCTGGCCCACGCCGGTTTCAAGACGGCGGGGGGGCGCAGTTACGCCCGGGTGATGCGCATCGCTATCCATCCCGAGCTGCATCGCCATGGGCTGGGTTCGCTGCTGCTCTCCCTGCTGGAAGATCACTATCGCCAGATTGACATCGACTATCTTGGTTCCGCCTTTTCGGCCAGCGCCGACCTGCTCCCCTTCTGGCGCAAGGCCGGGCTGACGGTGCTGCGCATCGGTTTGCAGCGGGATGCCGCCAGCGGCTGCCACGCCGCCCTGTTGCTCAAGGCGCTGAAACCCGAGCATGAGCCCGAACTGGTTCTGTGGCAGCAGCGTTTCGTACGCCAGCTGCCGACCCTGCTGGCGGGCGAGTTGAATACATTGGATCCCGAGTTGGTATGGCAATGCCTGCAAGGCAGTACCGTCACCGCGCCGGAGCTTGGCGAGTTCGAGCGCGATGAGGTTGAGTGCTTTGCTTTGCATCACAAGCCGTTTGAACTGAGCCAAGCCAGTTTGCAACTGTGGCTGGCGGGCAATCTGGCTCGTTTGGCCGAGCTCACCCCGGATGAGCGTTATCTGCTGATTGCCACCATCTGGCAATATGCCGATTGGGGAAGACTGGCAGCGAGATTTCAGCTGGCGGGCAAGCCCGCCGTGGTCAAGGGGTTGCGGGCGCTGCTGGCGCACCTCTTGAATTCCCCTGCCACTCTGTAGGTTTGCCCTGCTCCTATCGGGTCGAGGTCACCGCCCGGATATGGCAAAACGAGCGGCTGCGGGTGGAGAAAAAAGAGCAGATGGTGTGCGCTGGGTGATGCGCATTTCATCTCATGACTGTCTATTCATCCAGTAGTCTCTATGCCATACTGACCCGCTCAGGTTTCTGTATCGAGCGTGCAACAAGATGGAAAAGATCGTGGTCCGGGGTGCTCGCACCCACAACCTCAAGAACATCAATCTGACCCTGCCCCGCGACAAGCTGATCGTGGTCACCGGCCTCTCCGGTTCGGGCAAATCCTCTCTGGCGTTCGATACTCTCTATGCCGAGGGGCAGCGTCGCTACGTGGAGTCCCTCTCCGCCTATGCCCGCCAGTTCCTCTCCCTGATGGAGAAGCCGGACGTCGACCACATCGAGGGGCTCTCGCCAGCCATCTCCATCGAACAGAAGTCCACCTCCCACAACCCGCGCTCGACCGTCGGCACCATCACCGAAATCTACGACTACCTGCGTCTGCTGTTCGCCCGGGTCGGTGAGCCGCGCTGCCCGACCCACGCCATTCCGCTCGCCGCCCAGACCATCAGCCAGATGGTGGATCAGGTGCTGGCCCAGCCCGAGGGGAGCAAGCTGATGTTGCTGGCCCCGGTGGTGCGTGATCGCAAGGGGGAGCATGCCAAGTTGCTGGAGAATCTGGCGGCGCAGGGCTACATCCGTGCCCGCATCGACGGCGAGGTGTGCGATCTCTCAGATCCGCCCGCGCTGGAGCTGCACAAGAAGCACACCATCGAGGTGGTGGTGGACCGCTTCAAGGTGCGTGACGACCTGGCCCTGCGTCTGGCCGAGTCGTTCGAAACGGCGCTGACCCTCTCTGGTGGCATCGTGCAGGTCGTGCCGATGGATGGAGAGGAGGGGGTTGCCCCCATGACCTTCTCCGCCAACTTCGCCTGCCCGGAGTGCGGCTACTCCATGTCGGAGCTGGAGCCGCGCATCTTCTCCTTCAACAACCCGGCCGGTGCCTGCCCGACTTGTGACGGCCTCGGGGTGCAGCAATATTTCGACCCGGTCAAGGTGATCGGCGATCCTGCCATCAGCCTGGCCAACGGCGCCATCCGCGGCTGGGACAAGCGCAGCTTCTACTATTTCCAGATGCTGAAATCCCTCTCCGAGCACTACAAGTTCGATCTGGATACGCCGTGGGAAGATCTGCCGGTCAAGACCCAGGAGGTGATCCTGCGCGGTTCCGGTCGCACCGAGATCGAGTTCCGTTATATGAACGATCGCGGCGATGTAGTGGTGCGCAAGCACCCGTTTGAGGGGATCCTGCACAACATGGAGCGGCGCTACCGGGAAACCGAGTCCAACTCGGTGCGCGAAGAGCTCTCCAAGTACATCGCCAACAAATCCTGTACCAGCTGTGGTGGCAGTCGACTGCGGGAGGAGGCGCGCCACGTGTTCGTCGACAACCGCAACCTGCCGGCCATCGCCGAGCAGTCCATCGGCGATGCGCTGGCCTTCTTCGAAGGGTTGAATCTCACCGGCCAGCGCGCCCAGATTGCCGAGAAGATCCTCAAAGAGATCGTCGAGCGGCTCGGCTTCCTGGTAAACGTCGGCCTCAACTATCTGAGCCTGTCGCGCAGCGCCGAGACCCTCTCCGGTGGCGAAGCACAGCGCATTCGACTGGCCAGCCAGATCGGTGCCGGTCTGGTGGGGGTCATGTACGTGCTGGATGAACCTTCCATCGGCCTGCATCAGCGCGACAACGAGCGGCTGCTCACGACCCTCATCCACCTGCGCGATCTCGGTAACACGGTGATCGTGGTGGAGCACGACGAGGACGCCATTCGTCTCGCCGACCATGTGCTGGATATCGGCCCGGGGGCGGGTGTGCATGGCGGCGAAATTGTTGCGCAGGGCACCCCCCAGCAGATTATCGACAACCCGGATTCGCTGACCGGTGACTACCTCTCTGGCCGCAAGCAGATCGCCATTCCGGCCGAGCGCACCCCGCTCACCGGCAAGTGGCTGAAACTCAAGGGGGCGAGCGGCAACAACCTGCGCAACGTCAACCTGGATCTGCCCATCGGGGTGATGACCTGCGTCACCGGCGTCTCCGGCTCCGGCAAGTCGACCCTGATCAACGACACCCTGTTCCGCATCGCTCATCGCGAGCTTAACAAGGCCACCGAATCCACGCCGGCGCCTTATCGCAGCGTCGAGGGGCTGGAGCACCTGGACAAGGTGGTGGATATCGACCAGAGCCCCATCGGCCGCACCCCGCGCTCCAACCCGGCCACCTACACCGGTCTGTTCACCCCGATCCGCGAGCTGCTCTCCGGCACCCAGGAGGCGCGTTCGCGCGGCTACCAGCCGGGCCGCTTCTCCTTCAACGTGAAGGGGGGGCGCTGCGAGGCATGTCAGGGAGATGGGGTCATCAAGGTGGAGATGCACTTCCTGCCGGATGTCTACGTGCCGTGCGATGTCTGCAAGGGCAAGCGCTACAACCGCGAGACTCTGGAGGTGAAGTACAAGGGCAAGAACATCCATGAAATCCTCGAGATGACGGTGGAAGATGCCCGCGCCTTCTTCGATCCTGTGCCGGCGGTAGCGCGCAAGCTGCAGACCCTGATGGATGTGGGCCTCTCCTATATCCGCCTCGGCCAGTCGGCCACCACCCTGTCGGGCGGTGAGGCGCAGCGAGTCAAGCTGGCGCGCGAGCTCTCCAAGCGGGATACCGGCCAGACTCTCTACATTCTGGATGAGCCGACCACCGGGCTGCACTTCCACGATATCCAGCAATTGCTCAAGGTGCTGCACCAGCTGCGGGATCGCGGCAATACCATCGTCATCATCGAGCACAATCTGGACGTCATCAAAACCGCCGACTGGATCGTCGATCTGGGGCCGGAGGGGGGCGCCGGTGGTGGCCGCATTTTGGTGACGGGGACGCCGGAGGAGATTTGCGCCAATAAAGAGTCTCATACAGCACGCTTTTTGTGGCCGCTATTGTCGCGATAAGTCGTTATAATCGAGGGGCCTTCGGCCCCTTTTTGTTATAAAAATCGGGAGCATAGGAGGAAGCTCGTCAGATGTGGGCAGGCTTGGCATCTCAGCGTCATGGTAATGGATATATCGGGTTATGGCTCAGGCTCCGCGCACGATTGATCATCAGTTGGCTTACTCCATGTTCCCCATCTGGCTGGGGGCGATCCTGCTATTGCTGGTTCTGCTAGCGTGGGCCCAGATCCCGGCCGCCAGCCGGATTGAAGAGCAGCGAATGAAGGAGCATCTGCTGCGCGTGAGCAAGGTGGTGCAGGCGGATGTGACGGCTCTGGATGCATTCAGCCGGGATTGGGGCATCTGGGATGACAGTCACCGCTTTATGGGCACCAAAAGCAGGGCATACATCGAATCTAACCTGTTTAATGACATGCCGATGCGGGACTTCAGTCTCAACCTGATGAGCTTCATTGATCTCAGTGGCTACGAAATATGGACGCGCACCCTGCTGCCCGATGCGCCGGGGGTTAACCCTGATCAGTTTCCCTACTTCCTTGATGAACTGAAAAAGCAGTTAAGAGAGCGCTCGGTGGCACAAGGAGGCATCAATCTGCACGGGATCCGCGCGTCCCAGTGGGGGCCGCTGATGTACTCGTGGCAACCGATCAGAAACAGTGACGAGTCGGCCCCGTTCAACGGTTTCTTGCTGATCGCACGCTGGCTCGACAAGGCCTATCTCGAGCAGGTATCGGAGCGTACCGCGCTGCCACTGGCGATCTCCCACGCCAATCTGGATGTCACTGTCTCGTTCAAACCGCTGAAACCGCAAATAACCTATCGCCTGATCGATCTCGGGTTCACCCGGCTCAGGGGAGAGGTGCGACTGCTCAACAGCGATAACCAGCCGGTGTTGACCCTGGTGATTGAGGAGGAGAGAAAGATCTTGAGTGGCGTCATGGAGGGGGCGCTCTGGACCTTCATCGGCATGCTGTTCATCAGTTTTATCTGTGTCACGATCGCCATGTACCGGCTCAACGGCATTGTGCTTACCCCGTTGCAGCAACTGGTGTCGGCACTGCAGCGCTTTGGCGATCGGCCTGATGCCACCTTGATCCCCCATATCGACAGCAGCGCCGAGATGGCGACCCTGAGCAGCAAGTTCAGGGAGATGGCCACCAAGGTCAGTCAGCAACACGATGATTTGCTGGAAAAATCCAGCCAGATGGAGATGGCGGCGCTCACCGATCCCTTGACCCGTTGCTTCAATCGTCGCTACCTGGATAGCTGGTTGCAGGCCAACTGGGCCCAGCCTTGTCTGTTATTGCTGCTGGATCTGGATTATTTCAAGCGGATCAACGATCGCCTTGGCCATGACATCGGGGATCTGGTGTTGAAACAGCTGGCGGATCTGCTGCGCAAGGTAGTGACAGGAGAGCGCGAGCCAATCATCCGGCTGGGCGGGGAGGAGTTCTTGTTGTTGCTGCAGGTGGATGACGAACAAGAGCTAGCGCAGCGGGTCGAATATCTGCGCCAGCGCGTCGCTCAGCACCGCTTTGGCCAAGAGGATGCGCCACTCTGGTTGACGGGGTCGCTGGGGTTCTGCCGCTATCCGTTACACCCGGAGTGCCCGGCTTCATTCTGGAGTCACAGCTTCAAATTGGCGGATATGGCGCTGTATCAGGCCAAAGTCAGCGGGCGCAATCGGTGGTGTGGCTACGTCGGCACTCTCTCTGCGCAGGGAATGGGCCAGACTCCGGAACAGCTTGCCGAAGGGGGGAATGTCACCCTGCTGCACTCTGCCAACCCGGATTAACCCTGCCGAACCAATACCAGATAAGCCAGGGCGACAATAAAACCGAGCAGGATAAAGAGAAAGGATCCGATTCCCCACACGGCCGCGAGAAAGGCCCCCACCTTTTGCCATCTCGACTCATTCTTCATAAATAAACCATTACCTCTCAATAACTTGTGTGGCGCAAAAATACGCTTGTTTGCCCACATTAACAACAGTAAATCGCCATTCCGCCGGGTTGTAAGGTGTGGTTTGTTTGCCTCTTTTGGCAATGAGATCGGGTGGTTTCCTCCTCCTAGGATGAACACCGCGGCTTGTTATCTGGGGGTTCGGTAAAATTGGGATGGCACGCAAAGGTGTCACAGCAATCAATTTATTTCTGTGTAACCTTTGCTTCAAATCAATAACCTTGTGTTTACATGGACATATAGTCAGCGGGCTTACAGCATCAAATGAAAACAAAAAAGGGATTACGTGATGAAAAAATTACTTCCTCTGATGATTGCCGCTGCAGTGACCTCTCCTTTTGTCATGGCCCATCAGGCTGGTGATATTCTGGTTCGTGGTGGTGCTGCTTTTGTCTCCCCACAAGAGAGTACCTCCCCGATTGATCTAACCATCAATGACAATATGCAGCTTGGCTTAACACTGACCTATATGGCGACTGATAACTTTGGTGTGGAGTTATTGGCTGCAACACCGTTCTCTCACTCTGTGAAATTGGGTGATACCGAAGTTGCCAAGGTCAAGCACCTGCCGCCGACTCTGATGGCTCAATACTATTTTGGCGATGCCCAGAGCAAGGTGCGTCCGTATGTCGGTATTGGTGTGAACTACACCACTTTCTTTGACGAGAAGGGTAGTGGCCCACTGGCAAATGACGATATCAGTCTGGATAGCTCTTGGGGTGTTGCCGGACAAGTGGGTATCGATATGGCGATTACCGACCGCTGGTTTGTAAACGGTTCTGCCTGGATCATGGATATCGATACTGATGTTCATACTCAATCTGTGGGAACCATCAACGCCAAGATTGATCCTATGGTCTTTATGATTGGTGCGGGCTACCGCTTCTAATGATTTGATTCTGACTGCGGTTCTGAAAGGATCGCGGAAGATAGCAAAGTACGTCTCTTTCAGCCCGGCTTGTGCCGGGCTTTGTTCGTATGGCTGACGTTGACCGGACTGTGATCCTGCCCGATACAAATAAATTAAATACCTGCTGCTCTATTTCAGTTATTCGCCACCCCTGCCGATAGTGACTACGTACACTTTACCTTCCCCCCAATGAGTGAGGATGTCTCCATGGGCTTATCTATCGTACAGCGGATCATCGCCGGATTCGTGTTGATGCTGCTGTTGCTGATCCTGCTTGGTGTGATCAGTACCTTTAAAATCAAGGGTATAAACGACGGCCTTTCTGCCGTATCTGACCGGGCAACCCCGCTGGTGGTGGCTGTCGCAGGTCTCAAGGGGGCACTGCAGGATAGTAACCGCTGGGTGCTGGTCTACCGTACCAGCGAAGATGCCGCCCAGTTGCCGCAGCTGGCCAATCAGTTCAAGGAGCAGCAGAACCGCTTTGCCCAGCTGAGTCAGGAGATGGGGAAATTTACCGACGTAGCGGATGCCCGCACCCGTTTCCAACAGGTCGAGAGTGCTACCACCCAATTTTATGGCTTGGCGGATCAGGTGTTGGCCCAGCATCGGCAGTGGGTCAGCGCACGGGATCAGCGCCACAAGCTGGAGATGGAATTTATCCGCCTTGAGGATACCTACCAGTGGGCGGCGGATCTGCTGCTGCAACAGACCGCCAGCAAGCGCTCCATGCGCAACAAGGCGGAACTCATTACCTCAGGAATCGCCCGCGATCTGAAGAATATCCGCCGTGCCGATGCCAAAACTGACCTGAACGAGCTGGAAAAGGTGCTGAGCAAGGATATCGAGATGGCGCGCAAGCGTCTGGATCGTGTGCTGGTGCCGGATGATGTGAAAGCGCGTTTTGTTTCCAATCTGGATCGGATGCAGGAGTTGGCGCTCGGCACTCAAGGCTTGCTGGCGACCATGCGTCAGGCCCAGCAACTGGCGCTGTCGCTGGCCACGCAAAATCAACAGCTGGATGCCAGCTTGATAAATAGCCTGAACTTGCTCGATGAGATGGGCAAGTCGGCCGGTGCCATCGCCAGCGATAGCCGGATTAACGCCGATGCGGCGGTCAGCAGTGCCGGCTTCTGGATCCTGGTGGTTGCCGCAATTTCTGCTAGTGCTGCGCTGGTGATCGGCTATACCACGGCGCGCAGCATTCAGCGCCCGTTGCAGATGATCAACAAGGAGCTCGATTACATGGCGGCCGGTGACATGACCCGCCGCATCAACTACCGCAGCAGCTGCGAGTTTGGCACTCTCTCCCGCTCCATCGATACGCTGGCAGGCAAGACCGGCGAGCTGCTCTCCCAGATCAATGCGGGTTCCCGCCATCTGGTGGATGAAGCTAGCCGCACCGCCGAGATCAGCGAGCGGGCCATGTCCCGGGTGCAGGAGCAGAAGAGCCAGACCGATCAGGTGGCCGCCGCTATTACCGAGCTGGAAGTGAGCGCCACCGAGGTGGCCCGCTCGACCGATGGCACCAAGCGGGAAGTGGATCTGGCCGATGAAGAGGCGCGCAGTGGTCGCCAGAAAGTGGCCACCACTCGCCGGATCACCGAGCAGTTGGCTGGCGCCATGGAAGAGGCGGTCGGCATTACCTACAAGCTGGGGGAGTTCAGCAATAACATCGGCAGCATCCTCGATGTGATCCGCAGCATTGCCGAGCAGACCAACCTGCTGGCCTTGAACGCCGCCATCGAAGCGGCCCGTGCTGGCGATGCCGGTCGCGGTTTCGCGGTGGTTGCCGATGAGGTGCGGGCGCTGGCCAATCGCACCCAAACCTCGACCGAAGAGATCCAGGGGATGATTGAGAACCTGCAGAGCGCCAGCAAACATGTGGTTGAAGTGATGGGTCGCAGCCAGGAGCAGACTCAAAGTTGTGTCGAGCAGACTCGCGAGATGGATGTGGCGCTGCAATCCATTGCCGATCGGATGGGGGCCATCAAGTCGATGGCCGATCAGGTGGCGCACGCTGCCCAGGAGCAGATCTCGGTCAGTCAGGGGGTCGCCCGCCATATATCAGGTATCGCCGAGGTGGCCTACGAGACCGAACGGGAGGCGCGCGGATCCGCCAGCAGCAGCGAAGTGCTGGCCGACCTGGTCGCCAAACAGCAGCAATTGATCGCACATTTCAAGGTCTAGGAGGGCTTATGTCTAACAAGTGGATTGGAGCCCTGAGTCTCCTGTTGTGTAGCCAGCTGATGGCTAGCGAGCTGGTGATCGAGAGCTGGCGGATTGATGACAAGGCATTGTGGGAGCAGAAGATCATTCCTGCTTTCGAGGCCTCCCACCCGGGCATTCAGGTGAAATTCAACGGGGTACAAAACGTCGACTACATGCCGACCCTGTGGGAGAGCCTGAAAGGGGGCAAGGCGGGGGATCTGATCACCTGCCGCCCGTTTGATGACTCACTCGCCCTGTTCAAGGCGGGCCATCTGGCCGAGCTGACCGAAATGGCGGGGATGGAGAACTTCCCGAGTTTTGCCCAGTCACCCTGGCAGACGGATTCCGGAGCCCAGACCTTCTGCGTGCCGATGGCCTCGGTGGTCCATGGCTTCTTCTATAACAAGAAGATCTTCAGTGAGTTGGGGCTGACATTGCCGCAAACCCGCGATCAGTTCTTCGCCGTGCTGGACAAGATCAAGGCCGATGGTCGCTATGTGCCGCTGGCCATGAGCGGCTCCGAGAGTTGGGTCGCCTCCGAGCTGGGGTTCCAGAATATTGGCCCCAACTACTGGAAGGGAGAAGACGGTCGTCTGGCGCTGATCGGTGGGCAGGAGCGGTTGGACAACCCGCAATATGTGAAGGTGTTCGACGAGCTGGCCCGCTGGCGTTCCTACCTTGGCGAGGGGGCCGAGAGCCGCGATTATGCGACCAGCAACGAGCTGTTCACCTCGGGCAAGGCGGCTTTCTATGTGGCGGGCTCCTGGGAAATTGCACCCTTCACCGGCAAGGTCGATTTTGGCGTTATGCGTCCGCCGGTGGCCAAACAGGGGGATGGCTGCTTCTTTACCGACCATACCGATATCGGTATGGGGATGAACCCGGCCAGCAAGAACAAAGCGGAGGCGATGGTTTTCCTGCAATGGCTGACCACGCCGCAATTTGCCGAGCTCTATACCAACTCGTTGCCGGGATTTTTCTCCCTCTCCAACCACTTCTTCGATGTCACCAATCCGGCGGCCAAAGAGATGATGGAGTGGCGTGATCAGTGTGACTCGACCATTCGGGTGGCGACCCAGATCCTCTCCCGTGGTACGCCCAAGCTGGGGGATGAACTGGCCGAGGTGAGTCAGGCGGTACTGCTTGGCAAGATGGCGCCCAAGGCTGCCGCAGATCGACTGGAATTTGGCTTGAAAGGCTGGTATGCCCCTCATCAGGGCAATCAGGCCAAGAGCGCGGATTGTCAGTGTGATGCGGTTGTCCCGGCCCCGGTTTCAGCGCCGGCTGCTGTGGTGTCCGCGGCACCCGCGACCAGTGAAACGCCTGCCGTGATGGCACCGGCGGTGACTCCCGCAGAACCTGCATCAACAACGACGGTACCAGTCCCCGCTCCTGCGGCTGATATGGAGCAGGCGCTCTCCAACGAGCTGGAAGCGCCGCAGCAATAGGTCATCGGCATCAATAAACACGGGAGGCATCAGCCTCCCGTTTTTATTGATGGCTCGCGGCCAGCCAGCACCGCTTTATTGTGCATCGTGGGGCCAGCGACAGAGGCTGCCGATGCGGGCAACCGGGGCGAATCCCAGCGAGCGATAGATCCGCTGGGCATGGTAGTGCTCATCGGCGACGATGATCAGCTGTTTGGCGCGGCACAATCCTGCGCGCGCCACTTGACTCAGTAACTGGCGGCATAACCCCTGGTTTCGCCACGCCTGGTGAGTGCGTACCAACTGGAAACGACCCAGCGGGCCGCAGAAGAAGAGACCACAACTGGCGACCAGTTGCCCCTCTTGCCAGATCCCCCACCAGTCCCCGAGACCATCAGCAATCATCGCCTGATAGAGCGCCTGGCGAGATTGCAGATAACGGAGATAGCGTTGTTCCGAGTGGCCCTCATCTCGCTCATGGAGTTCGAAGCCGAGCCATTCAGGCCAATCAGCAATGGTGAAGGGACGTGCCTGAAGCTTGTCTATGTCGCCGTTAGGGGGCTGGCAGCTCTGCTCATCCAGCGCTAGCACCACGCACTCCATGTATAAATATCCGGTTGCAACAAAACCGGCGATCCGGCTGTTTTGCCCGGCCGCCAGTGGCCACTGAAAGGTGCGGTGGCGCACTCTGGGATCCTGGCCGATCAGCTGATCAAACGCGGCTTCCAGCCAGCCTTTGTCACGGTCGCTGGGTGGGGTGGGGAGCAGCAGGTAGTTGCCGAAGTAGTAGTCGGGTGCATTCGGTGTGCGAACCGCCCAGAACTGCTCATGCCGAATGACCTCGCCCTGATAGCGATCGAACAGCAAGTCGGTGGCAAAGCCGGGGTGGGTATCCATGATGATGCTCCTGCAAAGACGCATTCAGTTATCGGCAGGAGTGGGAAATAGATGAAAAGGGGCCGGAGAAACCTCCGGCCAAACAATCACACGCAGATTAAGAACGTCCAGGACGATCTGTCCCCATCATAACTCGACTAGGGCGATTTTGGGATGCACGCTCCTGTTACGTACCGTTAATTTTGTAAATATGAAGTTCGTCAGATCGGATGTGAGGTAAATCCCTGTTGACTTTGTATCGTTTTACTCATAAATATAAAGACGTTTAGACGTCCAAACATCCGTTTCGACGTAGGCCGATGGATTGTAGGACAGGGAGAAGAGCAGATGGGATTTCACAGTGCACGTCAGGTTGAGGCGCTCAACCAGAGCTTGGCAGATTTGAATGGCGATATTTCGGTCAGTTTCGAGTTTTTTCCGCCCAATAGTGAAGGGATGGAGAATACTCTCTGGCAGTCCATCGAACGGCTGAAAGTGCTGGAACCCAAGTTCGTCTCCGTCACTTATGGTGCCAACTCCGGCACCCGAGATCGCACCCACAAGGTGATCAAGGACATCAAGGAGCGGACAGGCCTGATTGCGGCACCGCACCTGACCTGTATCGATGCCAGCCGCGACGAGCTGCGCACCATCGCCCGCGACTATTGGAACAGCGGTATTCGTCATATCGTGGCGCTGCGCGGTGATTTGCCGCAGGGGCTGGACAAGCCGGATATGTATGCCACCGATCTGGTTGCCCTGCTCAAGTCAGAGGCCGATTTCGATATCTCGGTTGCCGCCTATCCGGAGGGGCATCCAGAGGCCAAGAGTGCGCAATCCGACCTGCTCAGCCTCAAACGCAAGATCGATGCCGGTGCCAACCGTGCTATCACCCAGTTCTTCTTCGATGTGGAGACTTATCTACGCTTTCGGGATCGCTGCGCCGCCATCGGCATCGATGCCGAAATCGTGCCGGGGATCCTGCCGGTCTCCAACTACCAGACGCTGGCCAAGTTTGCCGGTTTCACCAATGTGAAGATCCCGCGCTGGATGCATCAGCGTTTCGAGGGGCTGGATAACGATCAGATGACCCGTAATCTGGTGGGGGCGAGCATCGCTATCGACCAAGTGCGCGTGCTGAGTCAGGAGGGGGTGAAGGACTTCCACTTCTATACCCTGAACCGTTCCGAACTGACCTATGCCATCTGCCACACACTAGGGGTTCGTCCTAAAGGCTGATCCGTGGTTACCGCGATAAAAGCAAAAAGCCAATGAGTTGTTCATTGGCTTTTTCGTTATGGCCGATGAGCAAGGTCTGGCCTGGGCGCCCTGTTCGGGAAGCGTGGTGCCCAGGCTCCACTAGGGGAAAATTAGGTTCATGGCCTAAGATTTATTCGACTCCCTAATCGATATGATTGGAACCAATAGATGGTCAGGCCAACCAGCAGACCCCAGCAGGCTGCCGCGATGCCGAGCAGGCTGATCCCAGACGCGGTAATGATGAAGGTCAGCAACGCAGCTTCGCGAGCTTCATCCTGTTGCAAGGCAGAGTGCAGACTACTGCCGATGGTGCCGAGCAGGGCCAATCCGGCGATACAGGTGACAAGGGCTGCCGGAAAGGCGCTAAACAGGGCGGCGACGGTCGCGCCAAAACAGCCGGTCACAAGATAAAAGCAACCTGCCCAGACCGCAGCAGGCCAGCGGCGTTTGAGATCCGGGTCGACCTCTTTGCCCATGCAGATGGCGGCAGTGATGGCGGCCAGATTGAAGGCATAGCCGCCAAAAGGGGCGAGCAGCAGGCCGGTCAGGCCGGTCCAGCTGATCAGCGAGGAGGTGGCAGGTTGATAGCCATGGGCTCGCAAGATGGCGATCCCCGGCATGTTTTGCGATGTCATGGTGACAATGAACAGCGGCAGCGCGATGCCAAACAGGGCATCAAGGGAGAAGACTGGCCATGTCCAGACCGGGGTGGCGAGTTGCCAGTGAAGGGTGCCCAGTTGCAAATCCCCCCGCACGCTGCAGATCAGCATCCCCACTCCCAGTACTAGCACCATGGTATAGCGGGGCCAGAGATGACGACCCAGCAGGAAGGCCAGCAGCAGGGTGCCAAGCAGCAAGGGATCTTGCGGGGCGACCTTGAACAGATCCAATCCGAATCTGAGCAGCACGCCAGCCAGCATGGCGGCGGCCAGTGGAGCCGGGATATGTTTCATCAAACGGTCGAACCAGCCGCTGATGCCACACAGCGTGATCAGCAGGGACGAGATCACAAAGGCGCCGATCGCTTCCGCCAGAGTGAAGTTGCCCAGCGTGGTGATCAGCAGTGCCGCGCCCGGGGTAGACCAAGCGGTTAGTATGGGTATGCGGTAATAGAGAGAGAGGCCGATGCAGCTCACCCCCATGCCGATCCCCAGCGTCCAGAGCCAAGAGGCGACTTGAGCTGTATCAGCACCTGCTGCCGTGGCGGCCTGGATGATCAGGATGACGGAACTGGTGTAGCCGACCATCACGGCGATAAAGCCTGCGACCAGATGGGGGATGGCGAAGGGCATGACTCTTCCTCTTGGCGTTGTGACGCGCTGTGCGTTATTACGTACAATACAGCTTTGACTATATCGCTGTGCGCTATAGCGTACAAGGCGCATCGTGCAAGAGTAATAAAGAGGCAGTTATGCAAGAGATGAGTCAGCATCTGGCTGCTCGACTGAAGGGGCTGCGCAGCGAGCGCGGCTGGAGCCTGGATGCCGCCGCGCGCGAAACGGGTGTCAGCAAGGCGATGCTGGGGCAGATTGAGCGGGGAGAGTCCAGCCCGACAGTGGCGACGCTGTGGAAGATCGCCACCGGTTTTCGAGTCTCCTTTTCCAGTTTCATTGAGCCCATACCCGCTGCGCAGGCAGAGGTGCTCTATCGCACCGCCGATGCCATTCGCCAGCAGCCAGCGGGAGAGGGCATGCAAGTGGCACCGCTCTTCCCTTATGAAAACCGGTTTGGTTTCGAGTTGCTTGAGCTAACCCTGTTGCCGGGTTACCAGCGTGAATCCGAGCCCCATGAGCCGGGAGTGACCGAGCATGTCATCGTCATCAGCGGCATGATGGAGGTGCTGGTAGAAGGGGAGTGGCGCTCATTTGAGCAAGGGGAGGCGGTGCGTTTTGCTGCCGACCGTCCCCACGGTTATCGCAATCTCGGCATAGCCCCGGCTATTTTCCACAACTTGATCCACTATCCGGTGGTAACACCCTGAACATGTTCCGCAGTCATCAACCTGGACGACCATCTGCTCTGGGGCGGATCAGTATCGGGGTATAGACCCAGACAAACAGACCATAGGCAGCGATCCAGGCAAGCGCGCTGAGGTTCCAGCCATGCAGGGTATAAGCAGGCCAGAACAGCGGAATCACCACCCGCATTGTGGCGGCGGCGATAACCAGGGCGAATGCGCCAGTGATCCTGCGCCCCACCTGCAAGGCCCGACCGCTATGACCGAGGGAGACTCGCGCAATCATGCCTAGGATCATGGTGCCCATACAGCCTGCGCTGAGCAGATGGCTGGCCATTGACAGCGTGATGGACAGACCTGCGCTATGTGCCGCAAGAGCGAGCAGGCCAAGTGGGATAAACAGATAGGCGAGATGCAGTGACCACAGCAGTGGATGCGCAATGGTCGATGGCAGATGCCAACGCAGTTGTCGCCACAGATGCAAACTCGCCGCCACTATATAAAGAGGCACTATATATATGTTGGTGACCCATTGGGTGGGGAGCAGCAGCCAGCAGAGCAAGATAAGCCACAGTGTCGCGAGCGCCGCCCGTTCCAGCCAGAGCTGAGGTACGGCTTTCTCCTGACCGGTTGCCCGAGCGGTGAAGAACGGAATCACCCTTCCACCCATCACGGCGATCAGGGTGGTAAACAGCAGCACAGTGGTGATCAGCAGATGCTCAACGGTGTTCCACTCTGCATGCCATAACCAGCTGGCGCCATTGAGCAAGGTCAGTATCAGCAACAGGGGCACGAAGAAGAGGTTGCGCCATTGCCGGGTCATCAAGATTGGCTTGGCAAGGAACCAGGCGCAAAGCGGCAACCAGAGCAGGTCTGCCACCATCAGGAGCGTATTCTCCTCACCCAGCCAGGGTAACAACGTCCTTGGCAACATCCACAATCCCACAACCAGCGCCAATGGCCAGCTCCGAACACCGGGATGGGCGGTCCAGTTCTGCACCGCGGTGAGCAGAAAACCCGCGACGATGGCAGCCCCGAAACCAAACAGCATCTCATGACCATGCCACCAGATCGGGTTGGCAATCCCTGGCAAGGTTAGCCAACCGTTGAGCTGCCCCAGCCAGAGCAACATGGCGACGGCAGCAAACAGAGCCCCGAACAAGAAGAAGGGTCGGAACCCCAAGCGGAACAGCGGGACGATTTGCTCTTCCTTATGGC
>CP101033.1:635000-827500 GCA_041319085.1 Aeromonas veronii
TGCGGGCTTCGCTGTGCAGTGAGGCCTGGCTTTCACCCTGCATATGGATGAGCACACCGAGCACCCAGCATCCGAGCAGGATACCGGCACCCAGGCTGAGAACACGTTTGATGGGAAGATGACGCTGCAAGCGCGAGACCTCATGGTGACAAGGAGTGGCGGGATCTTGGCGCTTGCCTGTACAAAAAGCAATACGCTACTCTGGGCCGGCATTGTTAACCCCCTGATCACCAAGGAAGGCGTATCCCTTATGTTGTTGTCCCGGCTCCCCTCTCTGTTATCCGATTGGCCCGCGTTGTTGTCCGGCGCACCCTGTTGGCAGCTCAGCGCCGATGCGTTACACCCGACAGAGACCCCGCAGGCAGGCGGCTGGCTGGTGCTGTTTGGCAAGGGGCTGGGCGCTTCCCATCTGGCGCGTCTGTCCCCCCTGTTGGCCGCGCAGGAGGTGGCGGCCACCCTCTATCCTCCCACCGAGGTGGCGGGCGTGCCGCTGTTGCTGCTTGGCTGCGATCGCTTCTCCCCCGCGCTGGTTGCCGAGCTCAAGGGCGGTGAGTGGGAGATCGATCTCTGCCATCTGCCCAGCCTGCCGACCCTGAGCGAACCCGGCCTGCTGGTGATGGATATGGACTCCACCGCGATCCGCATCGAGTGCATCGACGAGATAGCGCGGCTGGCGGGGGTGGGCGATCAGGTTGCGGCGGTGACCGCGGCTGCCATGCAGGGCAAGCTGGAGTTCTCCGACAGCCTGCGTAACCGGGTGGCCCTGCTGGCAGGGGCGCCGATCACCATTCTCGACCAGGTGGCCGCCAACATGCCGTGGATGCCGGGCTTGCAGTTGATGGTCGAGACCCTCAAAGGGGCGGGTTGGAAGGTGGCCATCGCCTCCGGCGGGTTTACCCGTTTTGCCAGCGAGCTGCAGCAGGCGCTGGGGCTCGATGCCATTTTCGCCAACGAGCTGGCGGTGGAAGGGGGGCAGCTGAGCGGCCAGGTAAGCGGACGCATCGTCGATGCCAGCGTCAAGGCCGAGGTGTTGCAGCAGCTGGCGCAGGAGTACGGCATTGCTGCCGCCCAGACAGTGGCCATCGGCGATGGTGCCAACGATCTGAAGATGATGGGCGTTGCGGGCCTTGGCATCGCCATTCACGCCAAACCGCTGGTACGGGCGCAAGCGGCGGCCACCCTCAATCATCACGATCTGGATGGGGTGATCTGCCTGTTGGCGGCGCGGGCCTGCAGCGAGCAGCGTTGGGACCAGCGCTGATCGTGTTTCAAGGAGGAAACCCATAAAAATGGAATTGTTGCAGCAGTCTCTGTTTATCCCCTGTGGTGCCCATCAACTGCATGTTCGCCACATCAAACCCCGGGTCGCCGTGCATGGCGAGCCGATCCTGATGGTGCACGGCGCCATCGAGAATGGTCGAATTTTCTATACCGAATCGGGCAAGGGGCTGGCATGCTTTCTGGCCCGCCACGGCTATCAGGTCTATGTGGCTGATTTGCGGGGGCGGGGGCTCAGCACTCCGGCCATCGCCGAGCAGGCGGAGCACGGTCAGCATGAGCTGATCACCGAGGACCTGCCCGCCCTGCAACGCTGGATTGCCGGACGCCATCACGGCTTCAAGGTGCACTGGGTGGCCCACTCCTGGGGCGGTGTCATCATGGCCTCGACCCTGGTGCGCTTCCCCGAGCTGGCGGAGCAGGTGGCCAGCCTGCTGTTTTTTGGCACCAAGCGCGGCGTGTCGGTGCACAATCCCGAGCGCTGGCTGAAGGTGGATCTGATCTGGAACCGGCTGGCCCCCTGGCTGGCCCGCCACCGTGGTTTTCTGGCGGCTCGCAAGCTAAAGATCGGGGCTGACGACGAGCCGTTGCGTTATCTGCAGGAGACCATCCCCTGGGTCAAGTGCGGTCCCTGGCAGGATCCCCACGATGGTTTTGCCTATGACGAGGCGGCAGCGCGGGTCAACTGGCCGCCGCTCTGGATGATCTCGGCCAAAGCGGACAGGGTGCTGGGTCACCCGACCGATGTGCGCCGTTTCAGCGACGAGATGGGATCGGCCACCCGCCACACCCGTCTGGGGCGGGACAACGGCAACCGGCTCGATTATGACCACATCAACATGCTGACCGCCCCGCAGGCGCAGGAGGATCACTTCCCCCAGATCCTCGACTGGCTGCTCAATCCACAGGCGGCATGAAAAAAAACAGGGCGCATCGAGCGCCCTGTTTCATTTCTATCTGTTTCGGGATGTTCAGTTCAGCGGCGGTGTGATGCCAAAGCGGAACAAGGTGGCCTGGGTGGTATCGGTCAGCTCGCCGACACCCACCACGCTCCACAGCTCCTCTTCCAGCTTCTTGGCCTTGTGGATGGCAAACTTGGCGATGTAGTCCAGCTCGTTGGCGATGAAGTTGGTGTCGGGTCGCCCGGTGCGGGAGATGCCGACCAGCACCGAGTAGAACTCTCCCTGTTGCAGTGCCAGCTCGATGAACTGGCGCTTCTCCTTGCTGCTGACAAAGCTGCTGGCCAGCCGACTGTTGAAGATGGGCAGGCCTGCCTTGGTCTGGATGCTGGCGATGTAGACCTCGTCTTCTCTCGGTTTGTCCTCCCGCTCGATGGCACGCAGCGGGTTCATCAGCAGCTCCTTGAGCAGCTCCCCCTGAAACAGTGGGTAGAGATTCTCCTGCTCCGGCAGCTCGGCACAGGCTTGCAGCAGCCGCTGCAGACTGCGCGGTTGCAGAGACTTGCCGATGGAGGCTGGTTTGGGGGCGCCCTTCAGCTTGTTGACGTAGACCGGCGAGTTGAACAGGTGGTGGGTATAGATGTTGCGCAGGGCACGCGCCAGCCCGCGATAGCGGCGCTGCTCCTGCGCCGCCTTGAGCTTGTTCTGGTTGCTCTCGATCAGCAGGCTGAAGAACTGGCGGCCGGTGTGGCGATCCGAATCGCCTTCGATGCAGAGGTGCAGCACGGTGCGGGTCATGTTGAGGCTGACCAGCCGGTAGGAGAGGTGCTGCAGATCCATGCTCTTGGAGAGCTCCTGCAAACGGGGCAGGGCGATGGTCACCACATCGTTCTTCTCGCCGACGAAGGCCTCTTCCAGCTCGATTTGCATGCCGTGAGTCGAGATGTCGCGGGTCCAACCGATCCAGGATTTGCCGTTGTGGTGGATGGCGACCGCGGTCTTGTGGATGTAGCGCAGCTCCTTGCGCAGCTGGACATAGTGCAGGGTCTCGAGCTCGAACGGGGCGACGCCCTGCTCGTGGCCAAAGCGCTGCAGCTCGTTGGCATTGTGATTGACCTCCTCCTGATGAAACTCCTCGCGCTGGGACTCCAGGCCGATCTCCTGTAGCAGGCCGCAGTAGCCGATCTGCTTGAGCCGCTCGAGCAGCAGGATATCTTGCAGTTGCGACGTGTCCTGTCCCTGCAACGGGGCCACGTCGGCCTCCATGAGCTCGCACGCCTCCATCGTGAACTTGTAGACACGCCAGCTGGGGCGGCGCGAGCCCACCTGGAAGAAGAGGGCGGTAAGGCCACTCTGGCGCAGCTCCTCGGCGGTCGCGGAGAAGAAGTAGATGTGGCTGCGCACCGTGTGGGTAAAGCAGTAGATGATGGCCTCGGTGGTGGTGCCGGGGGCCGGGCAGAGCCGTGTCATCCGCTCGCCGCTGAAGAGGCCCGCGAGGGCATCGCGGTTTTTTTCGTTGCGCCAATACTCCAGCAGGTGCTGGTTGTTCTCGGTACGCAGCGCAATCTCGAGGCTGGGACTGTCGCCGGTGCCGAAGAAGAGTGGCATACCGGTCATCCGCGGCAGGTAGAACTGTTCATACCCCTTGATGATGGCGGCGGAGAGCAGGTAGTCGACGCTGACCCGATAGCGGATCTTGTTGGCCTCGATAAAGTCGCTGAGGAAGGCATCGAAGGCCGGCTGCTCACCGGAGCGCACCAGCCGCAGCCAATATTTTCCCTCTTTGCTCTCTTCGCCGAGGATTTGGTAGCCGACCGGCTGGTGCAGCACCGGATTGGGGGTGTCCCGCTCCAGCCCGGTAAAGAAGACCTCCACCTGGGCGCCGGTCTGGTAATTGGGCAGATAGGGGACCGAGACCCGCATGCCCCCAAGTGATAAGTCGGAACTCTTGGCGAACAGCTTCTCCCCATCCCGAAGCTTGATCAGCACCGGCGAGCTGAAGTGCATCCGTTCCTGACGACGGCCGTAGTAGCTGGCAAAAACGATGGTATTGACGTCATATTGCCGGAAGGGGCTGGCAGGGGGGGAAAGCTGGCCATCCACGCGGGCGTGGTGGTGCTGTTTCTGCCACTGTTGCAGCGCCTCGTAGGCACCGAGGGTATAGATATCGCGGTAGAGATAGCATTGGGACTGAAACAGGGCAATCGCCTCGGCGGGCATGAAGTGAGTGATGCCGTCGAACTCATGCACCAGGCACTCATCCTCCAGCTCATCGCGCATGTCGATAACCCTGCGGCAGGGGGAGCACTTGCGCTTGATCTCCATCTTGATCAGAAAACGGCTGTTGCTGTTTTCCTCCTGGGTCATGCGGTTGAAGATCTCCTCGAAATCTTTCTCCCGCAGCAAGGGGACGAGTTGCTCAATCAGATGTTGCTGGTGTTCTGAATCCATGTGTTCCTGCCACGGAAAGTCACTTTTCCGATTCTGGGTTTGATCTGTCGGTCGCAAACAAGTATATCAAGCAGGAATTCATCCTGTCCCCGAGTTATCAATGGCCAAAAATAAAACTGCTTATGTTTGTTCCGAATGTGGTGCCGACTTCACACGCTGGCAAGGTCAATGCAGCGAGTGCAAGGAGTGGAATACTATCACCGAGGTGCGTCTCGGTTCGGTGAGCCCCGCTGGCAAGAGTGCCCGCTACACCGGTTATGCCGGCGCGGTCGGCAGTCAGGTACAAACACTGGCAGAGATCGCCACCACCGAAATCCCCCGTTTTACCTCAGGTTTCAAAGAGCTGGATCGGGTGCTTGGCGGTGGCGTGGTGCCCGGTTCGGCCATTCTGATCGGCGGTAATCCGGGGGCAGGCAAGTCGACCCTGCTGCTGCAGACCATGTGTGGTCTCGCAGAACGGATGAAAACCCTCTATGTCACCGGCGAGGAGTCGCTGCAGCAGGTGGCGATGCGGGCCAACCGCCTCGGGCTGCCCACCGACAAGCTGCGGATGCTCTCCGAGACCAGCGTCGAGCAGATTTGCCTGATTGCCCAGCAGGAGCAGCCGCAGATCATGGTGATCGACTCCATTCAGGTGATGCATGTGGCGGATGTGCAATCGTCCCCCGGTTCGGTCTCACAGGTGCGTGAAGCGGCGGCGCTACTGACCCGCTACGCCAAGCAGAATCATGTGGCCATCTTCATGGTGGGTCATGTGACCAAGGATGGCAGTCTGGCGGGCCCCAAGGTGCTGGAGCACTGTATCGACTGTTCGGTACTGCTCGATGGTGGCCATGACTCCCGTTTTCGGACCCTGCGCTCCCACAAAAACCGTTTCGGCGCGGTCAACGAGCTGGGGGTCTTTGCCATGACCGAGCAGGGGATGCGCGAGGTGAGCAACCCCTCCGCCATCTTCCTCAGCCGGGGTCAGGAGCAGGCGCCCGGTTCCATCGTCATGGTGATCTGGGAGGGCACCCGACCGCTGCTGGTGGAGTTGCAGGCGCTGGTGGACTACTCCCAGCTCTCCAATCCGCGTCGGGTGGCGGTGGGCATGGATCACAACCGACTCGCCATGTTGCTGGCGGTGCTGCACCGTCACGGCGGGCTGCAGATGGCGGATCAGGATGTCTTCATCAACGTGGTCGGCGGGGTCAAGGTCGAGGAGACCAGTGCGGATCTGGCGTTGCTGCTGGCGATGGTCTCCAGTTTCCGGGATCAGGCGCTGCCCAAGGATCTGGTGGTGTTTGGCGAAGTGGGGCTTTCTGGTGAAATTCGCCCTGTGCCGTCCGGTCAGGAGCGGCTGCAAGAGGCGGCCAAGCATGGTTTCCGCCGCGCCATCGTGCCGCACGCCAACGCCCCCAAGCACCCTATCGAAGGAATGGAAGTGGTGCCGGTCAAGAAGTTGTCCGAGGCGCTTGAGGCGCTGTAATCCGGTGCAGATAAAAGACCATGTCTTGGGATGAACGAAAATTAAGAAGAGCGCCAAGGCGCTCTTCTTAATTACGGGGAAATATGGAACGTCAGGGCTGGCTGTGTTCCAGATGCTCGCTCAACAGTTGCTCCAGCTCGCGGTGGAGCAGCTCTTCGTCGCCAACGTTAAGCTCGATCATCCGCTTGAGGTGGGTGGCGCTGTCGATATCGATGTGGTGGCAGTAGAACCCCAGCTTTTTGCTGGCTTCGTGGGTCAGCTCGACCTGCATCTTGATCTCGATATCGCTACCGCTCAGGATAAAACTGAGTTGGTACTCCTTGCTGTCACGGCTCTCCCAGTCGTCTGGGCGGATCAATAGGGCGCCCTGCAAGGAGACATCGACCAGCTGGGTCTGCCACTGCTGTTCCCCCTGGGTGAGTTCGGCCATGGTCAAGTAGAGGATCCGTGCAAAACGGCGGCGCTCAGACATGCTCATCTCCTTTATGCAATAAGGATGGACGCTAGGGTCATTGCTCTGAGTGTAATCCACCTTGGTTGCCACTATCTTGAACTTGCTCAGAAAATGGCGTTCAGGTTTGCTGGGTACTCAAGGATTCCACCACATGGAGCGCCTTGACCAGGCGGTCTTCCTGTTTGAAGCGCTCTTCCAGTACCGGGCCCAGCTCGTTGAGATCATCATCCAACAGCAGCAATTGGGCCTCGTCGGCATCACTGTATTTGTCGTTGAACTCAAGGGCGAATTCGGTGCTGGTGCGAATATGGGGATAGATGCGCTTGGCCAGCTCCAGTGTTTCGCCGCTGGCTTGCTCGAAGGCGGTGACCACGTGGTGGTAAATTTCGAAATGGCCCGCACTGACATAGTCGACCAGGCGGTCGCAGAAGTGATGCAGCTCTTCCGCTTTGGGCAGGCTGCGCTGTTTGGTGCGCGCCGGAGTGAGGCCTGCCAACTGCATGTAGCCAACCAGCAGCGCTTGCCTTGCATCCAGCCAGTCGTCGATAGCCTGGTGCTTGCCTGCCAGCGCCAGCTTGGTCTGTTCCAGTTTCGTCAACATAATCCCTCCATGGGGCAAAGGCTGGCCGATTGTTCGGGATCCCGAGCCGTTTGAGCAGTGACACAACCTATAACTAGGGAAAATCTGGGCAAGCGTCAATAGCCATGCGGGGATATTGTTAAGTGGTGAAGAAATAGCCAGCCGATTGCTTCTGCAGGCCTGCAGGTTTCAGGCCTGCTCACGGTTTGTCGCGTGTGGAATGTGACTTTTTCCGCAGATCTTGATGAAAACCCCAGCGTTTGACGCGCTCGGCTCGATAAAGGCTTTGCCTGTGCGTTTTTTTTGCATAGAGTGACCCGGCGCTAAATGCCCGATCATAAAGGAAATGTTATGAACAAAGCTCAACTTGTCGATGCGATTGCCGCCAAAGCAGATCTGAGCAAAGCTCAGGCCAAAGTGGCTCTGGAAGAGATCATCAATGGTATCACCCAGAGCTTGAAAGAAGGCGATGCTGTGCAACTGGTCGGTTTTGGCACCTTCAAGGTCACCCACCGTGCAGGCCGCACCGGTCGTAACCCGCAAACTGGTAAAGAGATCCAGATTGCTGCTGCCAACGTGCCTTCATTCGTGGCTGGCAAGGCTCTGAAAGACGCCGTCAAGTAAGTCCGAAAGTCTGTTTTGTCCAATGCCAGTCAGCTTGCTGACTGGCATTGTTTTTATCTGTCTCCGGCTGAAACCGTCCCTTCTGGCCGCATTACCTTTTTATTTATGGATGTCCGACCCGGCTGACCAGGGTGAATCCCTCTTTCGAAGGCGACAACTGTACGGTCACTCGTCCAAGTTCGCCCAGATCGGCGACATGGGTGCCGCCACAGGGGATGGTGACCTCCTGTCCATCCAGCGTGCAGTGCCAGTAACGGGAATCGATGATCGCCTCGCCAGCGCGGCTGCGGCGGATCTCGCTCCCGGCTGCGAGCCAGTCAGCCAACTGCTGGTTGGCTTTCTCTTCAATCAGCGCCAGGTCTGCCAGCAGCGCCTCGCTGTTGGCCCCCTTCTTGCGCAGACTCTTGCCGATGCGGTACTGCTCGCGTGAGCCCATGGGTTCGACCCGCGAGCTCTGAATGGCAAGGCGGTCGAAGTCGGGCTGACCCAGCGCATCATGCTCGCTTACCTCCTTGCGCCAGTAAGGAGTGAGTACCCGGTTGAGGGCGAGTGCCGCCAGATGGCAGCCACTATGGCCCAGACTCAGGGCGTGACGGGCAGCATTATCCACTTGCAATTCGACCTGGCTGCCGACGGCCAGTGCGTGGTCACCGGTCAGCGGGTGGACCACCACGAACCGCCACCCTTCAGCGCCCCGCTTGACCGGAATGGCAGTATCGACAAACAGCTCGCCATCCGGGCTGATGGCCCCCATCCGGCAAGGGCCAATGGCGGCTTCGCCCCCTTCCCAGCGAACATGGCCCACATCCCCCGGCTGATCGGGCCAGAGGTGGCTTTGGGGATGAAAGGGGGTGAGGTCGGTGACCAGCAGCGTAGTGTCACCGCGCTGGCAGCAGACTACGCAGGCCTGCTCCTGATGATGGCCCAGCACGAAGCTGGCTCGGGTATGTTCCATGGCAAGGCTCCCGCAACGATAAATGAGAAGAGAAAGCGGCAGCATACGCCAAAGTGCGAAAGGGCTCATTAACCAGCGTTAATGAGCCCCTCTGTTGCTTGACGGTTTGCTAGATCATGGCGACCAGCAGGTAGGCATTGAGCCCGATCACCAGTGTAACGATAAGACGGCCTACTGCCTGGGTGACGGGGTGGTTGCGATGTTGCCCCATCAGCGCCCGATCGCCGGTCAGCATCAACAGCGGGATCAGGGCCAGTGCGATGCCAAAGCTCAGGATCACCTGGCTCAGCACCAGAATTTCGGTGGTGTTGAGCCCCATGGCGATCACCACGAAGGCGGGAGTCATGGTGATGGCGCGACGCAGCCAGAGCGGGATGGTAAAGCGGACAAAGCCCTGCATCACCACCTGCCCGGCCAGGGTGCCCACCACGGTGGAGCTGATGCCGGACGCGACCAGCGAGAGGCCAAACAGAGTCGCCGCAGCCTGACCCAGCAGCGGGGTGAGGGTCTGGTAGGCGGATTCCAGCTCCGCCACCTGCTGGTGGCCCGAACTGTGGAATGCGGCGGCCGCCATCGCCATCATCGCCAGATTGACGAAGCCGGCGATAGTCATGGCAATCGCCACATCGACCCGGGTGGTGTGCAGCCGCTGGCCGACCGAGCCCTGATCCTGCGTGTGCTGGGTCAGCGCCGAGTGCAGGTAGATAACGTGGGGCATCACGGTGGCACCGAGCACACCGGCAGCCAGATAGACGGCATCGCTGTTGGGCAAACCGGGGAAGAGGGCGCCCTCCAGCAGGCTGGGCAGATGGGGGCGGGAGAAGATCAGCTCGACGATGTAGGCCGCCGCGACCAACAGCAGCAGGCCGCCGACCACCAACTCCAGCGGTTTCTGGCCACGGGATTGCAACATAAGGATCCCCCAGGTCACCACCGCGGTGATGCAGGCGCCCTCCAGCAGGGTGACACCAAGCAGCAGCTTGAAGCCGACTGCGGCGCCGATAAATTCGGCGAGATCGGTGGCCATGGCGATGATCTCTGCTTGCACCCAATAGGCCCAGACCGCCGGTTTCGGCAGTCGGTCGCGGATGTGCTCCGCCAGATTCTTGCCAGTGACGATGCCGAGTTTGGCCGAGAGGGTTTGTACCACCATGGCCATCAGGTTGGCCCATACCACCACCCACAGCAGCTGGTAGCCAAAGGTGGAGCCCGCCTGAATATTGGTGGCGAAGTTGCCCGGGTCGATATAGCCGATGGCGGCGATAAAGGCGGGCCCGAGCAGGGTCAGTTTGAATTGGCTGGCTGGAATCGTAGTCGTCAGTGCGGGTTGCATGGCATCACCCTCCATCAGGATATGGAGAGAGAATAGATCTAAATGATAATTGTTATCAATTGTTGTTTCTGATGATTTCCATCAGGAAAAACATTTAAGGCAGTCAGTTGCAGTGAGGGATGTGATTTCGTACAATACGCCGCCCTAGAAAAGCAGCGACTAAACACCTTTATGTTCCTTGCCTCCGAGGTCTGGCTGCACCTGGGCGGAGGCTGAATTAATCCGTAAGGAGCTAAAATGCGTCATTACGAAATCGTCTTCATGGTTCATCCGGACCAGAGCGAGCAAGTACCCGGCATGATCGAGCGTTACACCGGCGCTATCACCACCTCCGGTGGCACCATTCATCGCCTGGAAGATTGGGGCCGTCGTCAGCTGGCTTACCCGATCGACAAACTGCACAAAGCCCACTACGTTCTGATGAACGTAGAAGCAGAGCAAGCCGTTATCGATGAGCTGGAAACCAACTTCCGCTTCAACGATGCCGTTATCCGCAACATGATCATGCGCACCAAGCACGCCGTGACTGAAGTTTCTCCGATGGCCAAGGCCAAGGAAGAGCGTTTTGTCCGTCGTGACGACGAGCGCCGTGAAGACGCTACTGAAGCTGCTTCCGAAGAGTAATTCTGGATCACTGAATAGAGGATAAAGGCCATGGCACGTTATTTCCGTCGTCGTAAGTTCTGCCGCTTCACCGCCGAGAACGTTACCGAGATCGACTACAAAGATATCGTTACTCTGAAAAACTATGTCACTGAATCTGGCAAGATCGTACCGAGCCGTATCACCGGTACCCGCGCCAAGTATCAGCGTCAGCTGGCACGCGCCATCAAGCGTGCTCGTTACCTGGCTCTGCTGCCGTACACCGATCTGCACAACAAGTAAGAATCGGTCCGGCACTTAAGCCTAACTCAACGAAATTTATAGAGGAAAGGTAATGCAAGTTATCCTGCTCGACAAAATCGCCAAACTGGGCGGTCTGGGTGATCAAGTCGCTGTTAAAGCTGGCTACGCCCGTAACTATCTGATCCCGCAAGGCAAAGCTGTTATGGCCACCAAGGCCAACATCGAAGCTTTCGGTGCTCGTCGCGCTGAGCTGGAAGCCAAACTGGCTGCCAACAAAGCTGCTGCTGAAGAGCGTGCTGCCAAGCTGGCCGAACTGGCTACCGTGGTTATCGCTTCCAAGTCTGGCGACGAAGGCAAACTGTTCGGTTCCATCGGTACCCGTGACGTGGCTGAAGCCATCACTGCTGCCGGCGTAGCCGTTGCCAAGAGCGAAGTCCGCATGGGCAACGTTCTGCGTAACACCGGTGACTACGAAGTTGCTGTTCAGCTGCACGCTGACGTTAAAGCAACCGTACAGATCCAGGTTGTTGCCCTGTAATAGCAGCGTTTCGCTGTTGCAGAAAAACCCGCGCTCTTGCGCGGGTTTTTTATTTTGGGGCCAGGGGGTAGAGTGAAGGTCTGTTCCACTGGAGGAGATCCTTATGGCTTCCTGGGTCGAAGGTCGCGTCATCGAACGCATCGAATGGACACCCACCCTGTTCTCCCTGCGCATAGCCGCTGATCTGGCCCCCTACAAGGCAGGTCAATTTACCAAGCTGGCCCTCGAGCAGGGCGATCGCCGCATTCAGCGCGCCTACTCCTTCGTCAATCCCCCCTCTGCGCCATACCACGAGTTTTATCTGGTCGAGATCCCCAGTGGTGAACTGACCCCCTCGCTCGGCTCGCTGCAAGCCGGTGATACCCTGCTGGTGCAATCCCAGGCGACTGGCTTTCTGACGCTCGATGAGGTGCCAGCCGGGCGCGATCTCTGGTTGCTCTCGACCGGTACTGCTATCGGTCCGTTTCTCTCCATGCTGGCTGATGGCGAGGCCTTCAACCGCTTCGAGAATTTGGTGCTGGTGCACGGGGTGCGCAAAGGCGAAGAGCTCAGTTATCAGCCACTTATCGCCAGTTTTGCCGGGCAGTATGGCGAGCGCTTTCGCTATGTTCCCTTTGTCAGTCGTGAGCCGTGGCCCGCTGCGATGGCAGGGCGGATCCCGGCGGCGATTGCCAACGGCCAGTTGCAGGCGCGAGTGGGGCTAGACTTTTCATCCGAGCGGAGCCAGGTGCTGATTTGCGGCAACCCGGATATGGTGAAAGAGACCCAGCAGACCTTGCTGGCGCTGGGGCTGGCCAAGAACCTGCGGCGGGCGCCGGGCAATATCAGTGCGGAGAATTACTGGTAAAACAGCAAGCACAGGGGCATCAAGCCCCTGTTGCATAAGGAACCGGGGGTCAGTTCTTCTTGCCGTTGCCCTTGTTTTTATCTTTGTGTTTGTCGTGACCTTGCCCTGGGTTATTGCCGCTGTGAATGCTGCGGTTGTAGTGATCCCGGTACTTGCCATCCATCTTGTCACAGTTGAGTTTGATCCGGCTGTCGCCAATGCCAAGATCCAGGCAGTTGTCCTGCCACCAGTCGTACTCTTTGTCATCCCAGTCGAGATTGATCTTGATGTCATCGCCGGAGATCTTGATGCCATCGCCACTCTTGTTGGGCGGGGCTGCAACAGCGATACCGTGCGCCATCAGCAGGGAGAGCAGCAGGGCGTTTTTGTTCAGCATGGTTCTGGTCGGTGCGCTCATATTGCAATACTCCGTGACATTACTGGTTATTGCCCTGAGGGGCGGAGAGTTGGTTGGTGCTGGGCGGCTGATTGCGGTTCTCTTCATCTTCCAGATTGAATTTGACTGCCTTGCAGTCGGCCGGTGCGGTTTCGCCGACCCCCAGATCGAGGCAGTCGTTCTGGGTCCAGCCGAACTGCTTGTCATCCCAGTCCAGATTGAATTTAAGCTCATCAACGGAGAATTCGGAGCCACTGCTCTCCTGATATTGCTGTGTTGCAGCAGCGCCGCCGGTAACCAGAAGAAGGGAGAGTAGCAAAGTGGTCTTACTGTTCATGATGGCCTCGGATTATTGCAACGGTGGATGAGTGTACTGACCGGGGCTGAACCCGGGCGGAACCGTTCCCCATCTCACCATATGATCAAGTCAGGCAGGGATTGTAACGCTTTTCTGCTGCCGATTTGTCCGTTTTGGTCGCACTCTGGGCAGTTGGTTGTCAATCTTAAGGAATTCAGTCATTTGCCCTTCTCTGTGGGAGTCTGGCGACTATAATCAGCAGCCAACTTTTCCTGCACAGCACACCCCTTCATCATGACCACACAGGACGCATCCGCGCTGCGCTACCCCAAGGGGTGGTTTGCTCTGACGACGGTATACAGTTTTACCGGACTGGCCATTCTGGCCTCCATCATCTTCTCCCTGCTGCTGTTTCTCTCCATCGATGACAACCCGCTGATGAAGTGGCTGTTTGGCGGTCTGGCGATCATTTTCGAGCTTGGCAAGTTCTACGTCTGGTATGAGTATGGCGAGCGCAAGGCGCGCCGTGATCTGGGAGGCGCCTTCTGGTCACTGCTGTTCTACAGCGTGCTGGCGGCCATCTCCATCGGCGGCAGTATCGGCGGTATCAACAGTGCCACCAATACGGTGCTGAGCCAGCAGGCACGCCATGAACGGGAGATCGCCCGTTTCGACGAACAGATCGCCAGCATCGAGCGGCAGATCCAGCTCAACGAGGAGGCGGCCCGCAAATACATCGAGCTGGAGCGCATCTCCAGCGGCGTATCCTCCCTGCAGCACGCCAACACCAAGCTGCGTTTGCAGCAGGATGAGCTGCGTCAGCAGCGCGATGCCAAGCCGATCAACGAGCAATCCTCCATGCTGGGGCTGATGAGCAGTCTGGCGGACGGGGTGGGGATGAGCATCAGCCAGGTGCAGTTCCTGCTGGTCTGCTTCCTCTCGGTGCTGCTCGACGTATTCGGCGCCTTCTTCGTCAGCCTGATCGGTGAGGAGAACCGCTTTCATCGGATGTGGCGTGGGCAGCAGGAGCAAGCTCGCAGGGAGGCGCAGGAAGCGCTGGCGATGGTGGCGCAGCCCGAGCCCATGATGCCCCGCGAGCCCGCCCCGGAAGTGCTGGCACAGGTACGCGGTGCACTGGTGAGCGGTGAGCTCAAGTGCAGCAAGCGCTCGGTGGCGCAGGCGCTGTCACTCTCGCTGGAGGAGGTGGATCGGGTGTTCCACCATCTGCTGTCGCAAGGGGTGCTGGGGCAGGGGAGCAATCGCCACTACTACCTCAATCCGGCGCTGGAGCAGCAACCCGGATAATGAGAAGGCCACCGGAACGCGGTGGCCTTTTTCGTTATCGAGTGGCTGTGGCACTCAGTGAGTCAGCACCATCATCAGGCTGAGGAAGGCGGCCAGTCCGCCACCTATGCCGATGATCCAGTAAAACCCCTTGGCCCCCTGTTTGAGCGGGATGCGGAAGTAGAGCAGAAATGCCCACCACCCCAGTGCCAGCAACAGAGGAATAAGAAACATTCGAGCCATGGTCTCCTCGCTGTTATTCTGTTGACCCTTGATCAATCAACAGGATGGATTGTGCAATGACGCAACTACAGATTACCGCATTCGGTGACCCCTCGGTACTCAGGCTCAACCCTTCTCTCGATAAGGTGCCAGCCGATGGCGAAGTGCGGGTGCGCATCTGCTTTGCGGGGGTCAATCCCATCGATGCCAAGACCCGCGCTGGCCTTGGTTGGGCGGCGGCACAAAACAAGGACAAGCTGCCCTGGACGCCGGGTTATGACGTGGCGGGCGTGGTGGAGAGAGTGGGCCCCGGCGTAGCCTCGCTGGCCGAGGGGGATCGGGTGTGTGGCATGGTCGGTTTTCCCCTTGCTGCCGGTGGCTACGGCGAGTCTGTGGTGGCAAGCGAGCGCGAGCTGGTCAAGCTCGACGGGGTGAGCCTCCAGCAGGGGGCGGCGCTGCCGCTGGCCGGTCTCACTGCCTGGCAGGGGCTGCTTGAGCACGGCGCCCTCCAGCGCGGTCAGCGGGTCTTGATCCTCGCAGGAGCTGGCGGTGTCGGCCATCTGGCGGTGCAGTTTGCCAGCGCCTATGGCGCCGAGGTGGTGGCCACCGCCAGCTCGGACAACCATGGCTTCCTGCACGCTCTGGGGGCGCGCTGGATGGTGGATTACCATGATGCGAACTGGCCAGCACGGGTGGTGGCAGAGGCCGGTCAGGTCGATCTGGTGCTGGATCTGATGGGCGGCGAGAGTGGCAAGGCGGCGCTGGCCTGCGTCAAACCGGGTGGCCGTCTGGTGACTGTGCCTACCATTACCGCCCAGCTGATCAAGGATGCAGGGGCCGCGGCGGGGATCGAGGTGATCGGCATGCTGGTGCATCCTGACCAGCAGCAGCTGGGCCAGATGTTGATGCTGCTGCGTCAGGGGGAGGTGAAGGTCACCCTCGCCGGTGAGTTCGCTCTGGCCGAGGGGGCGCTGGCCCATCAGGCCATCGAAGGGAGCCATGTGCGCGGCAAGCTGCTGCTGCGGATGCCTGCGGCCGATAGCTATCCCGGATGAGCGAGATGATGGTGATGGCACATGGTGTGGTTGTTGCTGAGTGTCCCGCGTCCTTGCCTCTGCGATGGGGAAGCGCATCATGAATGAGTTGATGCAAATGGGGCTGGGGTGGCTCTTTTTAAGCGCATTCACCTCCGCCACTCTGCTGCCCGGCAGCTCCGAAGTGCTGCTGGGGGCCATGGCAGCCAAGGGGGGGTGGAGCATGGCAAGCCTGCTGCTGTGGGCGACGCTGGGCAATACCCTCGGCTCCATGACCACCTGGTGGCTCGGCTGGCTCGCCACCTTCAAGAAAAAACCGGAAGATTTTCAAGGCCGTGGGGAACAAAAAGCCTTAGGCTGGCTCAAACAACACGGTCATTGGTGTCTGCTGCTTGCCTGGACGCCGGTGGTCGGTGATGGTCTCTGTCTGTTGGCCGGTTGGCTGCGCCTCTCCTTCTGGCGCTCTCTCATTTTGATCGGGCTCGGCAAATTGTTCCGTTATGCCCTGGTTTTTCTGCTGGCCAGTCACATTTTCTAGCCTGTTTTTGTCACTCACGAGGTTACCGTGAACAAAGTCATACCTTTAACGATTCTGCTTGGCCTCACCCTGCCGGTGCTGGCGGCACCGACCCTGATCGCCGAACAGGGCAAGGAGGAGGGCAAGCTCGCCATCCCCTATCAGATGTACAAGCTGGACAACGGCCTGACCGTGATCCTGACCCCCGACCGCTCCGATCCGCTGGTGCACCTCGATGTGACTTATCACGTCGGTTCATCCCGCGAGACGGTCGGCAAGTCCGGGTTCGCCCACTTCTTCGAGCACATGATGTTCCAGGGCTCGAAACACGTCGGTGATCAGGAGCATATGCGGATCATCAACGAGGCCGGTGGTGACATGAACGGCACCACCAACAAGGATCGCACCAACTACTACGAAACCGTGCCGGCCAACCAGCTGGAAAAAGTGCTCTGGCTGGAGGCGGATCGCATGGGTTTCCTGCTCGATGCGGTGAGCCAGAAGAAGTTCGAGATCCAGCGCGCCACCGTCAAGAACGAGCGGGCCCAGCGGGTCGATAACCAGCCCTACGGCTTGGTGAGTGAGAAGGTGGGGGAGGCGCTCTATCCGCGCACCCATCCCTACTCCTGGCAGCCCATCGGCTATGTGGAAGATCTCGACCGGGTCGATGTGAACGATCTCAAGCAGTTCTTCCTGCGCTGGTATGGCCCTAACAACGCCACCCTGACTCTGGGCGGCGACTTTGACAGCAAGCAGGCCCTCGAATGGATCGAGCAGTACTTCGGCGCCATTCCGCGCGGCCCGGATGTGGCCGAGCCGACGCCAAAGCCGGTGACTCTGCCCGAGACCCGCTACGTGACGTTGCAGGACAAGGTACACCTGCCGCTGCTCTATATCAGCTACCCCACCGTCTCCCTTGGCGATCCGCAGGAGCCTGCGCTCGACATGTTTGCCGACGTGCTGGGCGGTTCCGCCAGCTCCATGCTCTACCAGTCGCTGGTGAAAACCGGCAAGGCGATCGATGTGGGGGCGTCCCACTACTGCGAAGAGCTGGCCTGTACCCTGACCGTCTACGCCTACCCCAATCCGTCGCAGGATGGCAGCCTCAAGACCCTCAAGGGGGAGGTGGACAAGGTGATCGGCGAGTTCGCCCAGCGCGGCCTCAAGCCGGAAGATCTGGAGAAGGCGATCGCCAAGTACCGCGCCTCCGCCATCTGGGGTCTGGACAGCGTCTCCGGCAAGGTGAGCCAGCTCGCCATGGGTCAGGTGTTTACCCAGGATCCCAACTATGTGTTCAAGACCCTCGATGCCATCGGCAAGGTGACACCGGAGCAGGTGAAGGCCGCCTACGACCAGTTTATCGCCGGCAAGCCGGCGGTGGTGCTAAGCGTGGTGCCCAAGGGCAAGACCGAGTGGCAGGTTGCCACCCCGAACTTTACCCCCGCCAAGCGCGAGCTGCCGGATTACAGTAAGCATGACGAAGCGCTGGCCGAGCGACCGGTAAAAGACAAGTTCGATCGCAGCGTGCAGCCCAAGGCGAGCGAGGCGGTGAGCGTCAAGGTGCCCGCCATCTGGCACGGCAAGCTCGACAAGAACATCGAGATTATCGGTACCAAGAGTGACGAGATCCCCGCCGTCTCCATCATGATCGCCCTGCCGGGCGGCATTCGTGCCGAAGATAAGGGGCAACTGGGGCTGGCCAATCTGACCGCCGCCATGATGGGGCAGGGCACGGTACGCCTGACCGAGGCCCAGCTTAGCGACGAGCTGCAAAAGCTGGGATCTTCCATCGATGTCTCCAGCGCGCAGTACAACAACCTCATTACCGTCAGCTCGCTGGCGGACAAGTTGCCCCAGACGCTGGCGCTGGTACGCGAGGTGCTGGAGCGCCCGGGCATGCGGGAGGCGGACTTCGAGCGGGTCAAGGCACAGCTGCTGCAAGGGATGCAGCAAGCCCAGCAACAGCCCGAGTGGCTGGCCGGGCAGGCGTTCCGCGAGCTGGTCTACGGCAAGCAGAACCGCCTCGGTCAATCTACCGACGGGGTTGCGGCCGATGTGGCCAAGCTGACCCTGGCGGACGTGAAGCACTTCTATCAGGCCTACTACAACCCCACCAACGCCAAAGTGGTGGTGGTCGGTGATGTGGGCCAGCAGCAGATCGAGGAGCAACTTGGCTTCCTGACCGAGTGGAAGGGGGCCACGCTGACGCTGGGGGATCTCAAGCTCAAGGGTGAGCAGGCCAAGCCGGGCATCTATCTGGTGGACAAGCCGGGGGCGCCCCAGTCGGTGATCCGCATCGGTCGTCGCGCCATGCCGTTCGATACCACGGGGGATTACTTCACCGCCGGGCTGATGAACTTCAACCTGGGTGGCAACTTCAACAGCCGCATCAACCTCAACCTGCGGGAAGAGAAGGGCTACACCTACGGCGCCAGCTCGGGTTTCTCCGCCAACCGCGAGGTGGGCAACTTTGCCACTGGCGCCAATGTGCGGGCCGATGCGACTGTGGATGCCATCCGCCAGTTCCTCAAGGAGATGGACAACTACCGCAAGAGCGGCCCGACGCCGGTGGAGCTGGCCTATATGCGCAGCGCGGTCTCCCAGCAGGATGCCCTCTCCTACGAGACCCTGGGCCAGAAGGCGGGCTTCCTGCTGCAGATGGTGATGTATGACCTGAAACCGGACTATGTGCAGGCCCAGAACAACCTGATCAAAACGGTGTCACCCGAGGCGCTGAAGGCCAGTGCCGCCCGTTGGCTCAATCCGGCCGACATGGTGATCGTGGTGGTGGGGGACAAGCAAAAACTTGAAAAACCCCTGCAGGAGCTTCATCTTCCCATCTATCCGCTGCAGTTGCCGTAACTGACGCTTTATAATAATCAAGAGCCGCCCCGGATGGGACGGCCTCACATGAGCCGTGAATATGACTACAACAAGCTTGTCGCTCACCGAGTTGCTGAATGCGTTGGGATCACCGGAGCGCCGCACCGCGCTCAAGGGGATCCGGCGCGGGATCGAACGTGAATGCCTGCGCATCACGCCGGATGGCCGACTCGCCCAGAGCGACCATCCCCAGGCGCTGGGCTCGGCCCTGACCCATCCCAATATCACTACCGACTACTCGGAGAGCCTGCTGGAGTTCATCACCCCGGCCACCGACTCCATCGACAGCCTGATGGAGCAGCTCGGCGACATCCATCACCATGTGATTCAGCATCTGGGGGACGAGCGGATTTGGCCGCTCTCCATGCCCTGCTTCGTTGGCGGGGAAGAGAGCATCCGGCTGGCCCAGTACGGCAGCTCCAACATCGGCAAGATGAAGACCCTCTACCGTCAGGGCTTGAAGCACCGCTACGGCAGCCTGATGCAGGTGATCGCCGGGGTGCACTTCAACTTCTCCATGCCCGACAGCTTCTGGAGCGAGTGGCAGGATCTGGTGTGCGAAGGGTGCTGCAGCCAGCGCTTTATCTCCGATAAATACATGGGGCTTATTCGCAACGTCTACCGCTTCGGCTGGCTGGTGCCCTATCTGTTCGGTGCCTCGCCGGCCATCTGCGAATCCTTCCTCAAAGGGCGCAAGAGCAACCTGCCGTTCGAGAAGACCGGCAAGGGCACTCTCTATCTGCCTTACGCCACCGCGCTGCGTCTCTCCGATCTCGGTTACACCAACAGTTCCCAGGCGGGGCTCAAGATCAGCCACGACAGCCTGCCAGCCTATGTCAGCAGCCTGCGCCGCGCCATCAACACCCATGACCCCGAGTTCGCCAAGATCGGGGTCAAGGTGAATGGCGAGTACCGTCAGCTCAACGACAATGTGTTGCAGCTGGAGAACGAGCTCTACGCCCCGATCCGGCCCAAGCGCACCCCGCGCAGCGGCGAGAAGCCCTCGGATGCGCTGGATCAGCGCGGCATCGAATACATCGAGCTGCGCACCGTGGACGTCAACCCCTTCACCCCGCTCGGTATCGATGCGGATCAGATCCGCTTCTTCGATCTGTTCCTGGTCTGGTGCTTGTTGCGCCCCTCTCCGGTGCTGAGTGACGAGGAGATTGCCCGCAACCGCCGCAACCAGAACAAGGTGGTGCTGGAAGGCCGTCGTCCCGGCCTGACGCTTGAAGATGAGCAGGGTAATGCCATTGGCCTCAAAGAGTACGGCCTCAAGCTGTTCGACGAGCTGGCTCAGGTGGCCGAGCTGCTGGATCGCTGCTGCGGCCGCAACCACTACCGTGAGACGCTGGCGATGCACCGCGAGAAGCTGCTCAACCCCGAACTCACCTATTCCGCCCGCATGCTCAAGGAGTTGCTGGAGAGTGGCAAGGACAACGGCTGCTATGGCGACAAGCTGGCGACCCGCTATCGCGAGGCGCTGCTGGCAGGGGAGCTGCAGTATTGGGATGAGGCCTACTTTGCCGGTGAGGCGAAGGATTCGCTGGCCAAGCAACGGGAGCGCGAGCGCAGCGACAGCCTGTCGTTTGACGACTTTCTGGCTGACTACTTCGGAACCCGCACCACTACCGTCTGATGGCTGGTACGTGCCAACAAAAAGCCGCTCGAGTGAGCGGCTTTTTTATTTCTGAACCTGAGCGTTATCAGACGTGGTTATACATGGCCTCGATTTCGCTCTGGTACTTGGCCTCGATGATCTTGCGGCGCAGCTTCATGGTGGGGGTGAGTTCACCCAGCTCCATGGAGAAGGCGCTCGGCAGCAGGGTGAACTTCTTCACCTGCTCGAACTTGGCCAGCTCTTTTTGCAAGTCAGCGATGCGGGCCTCGAAGAACTCCATTACCCGGGAGTGGCGCAGCAGCTCGGTCTTGCACTGGTATTGCAGGTTGATGGAGCGGGCGTACTCTTCCAGCGACTCGAAGCAGGGGACGATCAGCGCCGAGACGAAGTGGCGGGCATCGGCAACGATGGCGATCTGCTCGATAAAGCGATCCTTGCCGATGGTCCCTTCCACCAGTTGCGGCGCCACGTATTTACCGTTGGAGGTCTTCATCAGCTCCTTGAGGCGCTCGGTGAAGTAGATATTGCCTTCGCTATCGAGCTCACCGGCATCGCCAGTACGCAGGAAGCCATCTTCGGTCATCACTTCGGCAGTGGCTTGGGGCTTGTTGTAGTAGCCGCGCATCACGGTGGGGGAGCGCACCAGCAGCTCATTGTTCTCACCCAGCTTCACGTCGATGCCGTCCAGTGCTGTGCCGATGGAGCCGAGCTTGAACTGGCTATCCTCGTAGCAGCAGACGGTGGCGGTGGTCTCGGTCATGCCGTAGCCGTACTTGAGGTTAAGCCCCATCGCCTGGAAGAAGAAGTTCACGTCATCGGCCAGACGGGCGCCCGCCACCGGCAGGAAGCGGGTGCGGCCACCAAAGCGGGCGCGCAGTTTGCGAAACACCAGTCGCTCGGCGAGCCAGAGCTGGCCGTAGAGCAGCGGGGAGGCGGACTTGCCCACCTGACGGGTAGCAACCATCTGCTTGCCGACCCTGGTCGCCCAGCCAAACAGGGCGCGACGCAGGGCAGGAGCCTGAGCCACCTTGGCCTGGATCATGGCGTAGGCCTTCTCGTAGAGGCGCGGCACGGCGCACATCACGGTCGGTTGCACTTCGCCAATCACATCCATCACTTTCTGCGGATCGCGGATATAGACGTTCTCGCCACCGCAGTAGAGCACGTAGAAACTCCAGACCCGCTCGAACACATGGCTGAGCGGCAGCATGCAGAGCGACACATCCTGCTGATTGAGGTCGAGGCGGCTGTTGTGCATCTCGAAACAGGCGGCAATGTTGGCAAAATCGAGCATCACCCCCTTGGGTTCGCCTGTGGTGCCAGAGGTGTAGATCAGGGTCAGCAAGTCGTCCATCCGGTACTGGCTCTCGCGCTCCCGCAGTCCTTGTTCGCTGGGCTGATGGTTGCCGGAGACCAGAAACTCCTGGAAGTGGCTCGCCTGCTCGCAGCCGCGTAGATTGACGTTGCCGTCGAGGGCGACGAGCTGGCGGAGCTCGCCGCTTTCAATCAGTTGCAGTGCCTGGTCGAACTGGTGCTGTTCACCGACAAACAGTATGCCGATGTTGGCATCGCGCACGATATAGCGCAGTTGATCGAGGGTGCTGGTGGGATAAATCGGGACACTGACACCGCGGGCGGCAAGGATGCCGAGATCGGCCTGGGTCCACTCCGGCATGTTGCGGGCATAGATGCCGACCATTTCGGTGGGCTGGTGGCCGCTGCGGATCAGCGCCTGTGCGCAGTAGTCCATGGCCTGGCCCAGAGTACGCCAGCCGATGGCACGCCACTGGCCATCTTGCTGAACCCGCAGGGCAGCCTTGTTGCCAAGCTGGGCAATACGTTCACGCATCAGTCGAACCAGATGAAGCTTCGGCATCAGTTAAACATCCTTTAATTACAGTTGTACGCCCGCGAGGGCACTAAAAATGGGGCTAGAGTTTAAACTTCAATATTACAGCTTACAAGTGTTCGCCATTTGCCTTGGATCACAAAGCGCGCAAATAGCTCTCCCTTTGCGCGGGCTGGCCGATACTGCAAGGGAGTGCAAAGAGGGTTAACGATATGAATCTGTGGGTGAAAGGGGTGTTGGCCGCGGTCGGGCTGATGGTGGTGGGGGGCGCTGCGTTTTGGTTCTTTGCCGGAACGTCATCACAGGGGCCCGCCAATCCCTGGTATGAAGGGGCCAAGGGGTATCAGCAGGCGCAGCAACAGGCGCTGGCGTTGGGCTATCCGCTGCTCTATGTGCTGGAGACCCCCAAGTGCCGCCGCTGCGGTGATCTGGATAAGAAATTCTGGCAGAGCAAGGAGATGGCTGGCCCGCTTGCCCGGCTGGTGAAGGTGCGGCTCAACCCGGGCAAGGGGGATGGCAGCGAGCAGATCCTGCGCCGCTTTCCCAAGGTGGCCACACCGCCAGGCATCTATATCCAGCCGCCGGGGCTGCCCCTCAAACCCATCAAGATAGTGGTGGATATCGATCAGATCTGGATGCCGGGAAAAACTTGGCAGCGTGGCTTTTATATGCCGCTCTCCGGTGCCGGATTTGAGGCGGTGCTGCACTCCACCCTGGCCTTGCAGGATCCCTCGTTGGATAACGCTCCCCTTGATTGAGGGGGACAAGCAGTTTGAGTATGGCGAACAGGCGGGATCAACCGAAATCGAACAGCCGCGACATCAGCACCGCATCTTCCCGGTCATTGCCGGTGCCGTAGTAGTCGGCGCGGCGGCAATACTCGGCAAAACCGGTGCTCTCGTAGAGGTTGATGGCGGTTTGGTTACCGGCCCGCACCTCGAGAAACCAGGCCTCTGCGCCCGCTTGTTTGCTGCGCGCCAGATAGGCCTGCAACAGCGCCCGTCCCAACCCCTTGCCCTGAAACGCCGGATGCACGCAGATGTTCATCAGCGAGCTGTCACCGGCCACCAGATCCGAGATATAGAAGCCCGCCGGGCGGCCGTCGATCAGCATCAAGCCGTTGAGATAGCGAGGGCCGAAGCAGGAGAGCAGGTTGGCCTGACTCCACGGCTCCTTGTGTGCGGCTTGTTCGATGGGGTAGACAAGGTCGAAATCGCTCTCGAGCAGGGGGCGAAACTCAGGCATGGTGGCTCCGGATGGCAAGATGTTGGGCACTGGGGTTGGCAGGGGCAGCGTGTGTAAAATCAGGTAAAAAGAGCGGCATCACGGTGGGACTCGGCGGCATGATGCAGGATTACGCCGCGCTGGCCGCAAGGTATGGGCGCAGTTGTTGCCACAGGGCGCGCTTTTGTGCGGCGCTGGGGGCTAGCGGGCAGATCAGCGCATCCGGCCGCTCGGGGTTGGCCTCGGTCAGCCAGAGCAGCGGTGAGGCGTCCGCCCTGTGCAGGTCGGCGGGTGGCAGCTCGCTGAGCAGTGAGACCTCGTCGGGCGTCATGCCGAGCAACTGGCAGATATCCGCCAGCAGCGTGGTGGCAGGCAGCTGCGGCGCCAGTAGCCAGAGTTTGCCGCTGGGCTGTGGGGCGCTGCTGGCCGGGGCCGTCTGGCCGGGCTGCGCGGCATGTTGCTCAAGCTCGGGAGCGGGTTCTGCGCCCAGCAATGCCGGACGACGCAGCTGCCAGCTTTGAATGCCCATGCGGGCCAACATGCTCTGACGAACGGGATCTTGCATCTGGGGCGACTCACTCTTGATCTTGCATTGGGGAAAATCGTGTTGCGCAGGGTACACTCGAACCGCTTTTGCTGCACCCTTTGCAACCCATCATCTGGCGCATGCGGGCATGGCGCTCCTCACGACGCCATGTTACACAGGGGCGCTGCACGCCGTTGATACGGGATCGCACCACCCTTGCATTTTTTGCTGTCAGAGGCGGGTATTGTGCGGCAAGAGATACCAGAATACACATCATAACAAGACAAAACCCACGGTCGAACAAATGGATATCGCACCTTGGGACTATCATCATCCCAGCTTTGGAACACTCTCTATGTCGCCTTTAGCTCAAGCCCAGAACCCTGCGCGTCTTATTCCTATCCAGGAGCGGCTGCCCCGTCTGCTGGCCGCTCTGGGCGAGGGGCTCTATGAACGGCAGGATGCCCTGCGCCTCGGTCTGCTGGCTGCCCTCAGCGGCGAGAGCGTCTTCTTGCTGGGGCCACCCGGTATCGCCAAGAGTCTGATCGCCCGTCGCCTCAAGCTGGCCTTTCACGACGCCCGCCACTTTGAATACCTGATGACCCGTTTCAGCACGCCGGAGGAGGTGTTCGGCCCCCTCTCCATTCAGGCGTTGAAAGAGGATGGCAAATACCTGCGCCTCACCGCCGGTTATCTGCCGGAGGCCGAAGTGGTGTTTCTCGACGAGATCTGGAAGGCGGGCCCCGCCATCCTCAATACCCTGCTTACTGCCATCAACGAGCGGCAGTTTCGCAACGGCGACAGCCAGCACCCCATCCCGATGCGTTTGCTGGTGACCGCTTCCAACGAGCTGCCCGCGCCGGATAGCGGGCTGGAAGCGCTCTACGACCGGATGCTGGTGCGGATCTGGATGGATCGGGTGCAGGAGAAAGCCAACTTTCAATCCATGCTGGCCAGCGATGGCCATGCCCACCAGAACCTGCCTGAATCCCTGCAGATCCGGGGGGATGAGTACGAGCAGTGGCAGAGCCAGATTGAGCAGGTGCGCCTGCCGGATGCCTGTTTCGAGCTCATCTATCAGCTGCGCCAGCAGCTCGACAGCCAGCTGGCCCATCGCTGCTATGTGTCGGATCGCCGCTGGAAGAAGGCGGTACGGCTTATCAAGGCCAGTGCCTTCTTCAATGGCCGCGATGAGGTGGCCCCTCTCGATTTGCTGCTGTTCAAGGATTGCCTCTGGCATGACGAGGAGTCCCGTACCACGCTGATGGAGATGATGACCGAGTTCTCCCGTCTCTATGGCTATCAGCAACTGGCGCTGACCCGCCAGCTGTTGGCGCTTAGGGATCAGTTCAAACAGCTGAAACAGAGCGTGGCTCAGCGGCTCTGCACCAAGGCGCGGCAACGCAAGCAGTGGTTTGGCCGCCGTGCTCGGGGCATCGAGATCCCGCTCGCCAATGCCAGACCTTTTGGCAAGCAAGTGCACTTCCATCTGCTCACCCCGGCGCCGCTGGATGGCAGCGATCCCGAGCGTCTCACCCGCACACTGGTGTTCGATCGAACTCTGCTCTCCCACTGGCATCCGACCGGTGAGGCGCTGGTGGGTTATGAGTTCGGCAACCCGAAAGAGGGGCATTACGAGCTGGTGCTGGACGATGAGCTGCGGCTGCAGGTGCTCGATATCCAGCGCCAGCAGATCCCGCTGGTGTTGATGGAGCGCAACGCCATCCCCGAGGTGGTGCTGGAGCCCTGGTTGCAGGCGCTCGATGAACAACTGGTTCAGGCCGGCAAGGTGATGCAGGAGCTCAAGCAGCAGCGCAGCCTATTCGAGCGTCATCAGCAACACCTGTTTATCGGCCAGCGCTGGTTGCAGCAGGTGGAAGACAGCTTCTTCGTGCTGAACCGGGACCTCGAACTGCTGCGCAGCGAGCTGACGCAGTGGCGCGAGCGACTGCCAAGGCTGGACGAGTAAGGAGCGCTCATGCTTGAGATCGGCATGCTGGATCTGGGCCTTCTCATGGGAGAAGGTGAGCTGGCTGGGGAGGTGGTGGCGCTGCTGGCGGCCTCGCCCAAGATTTCCGAATTTATCAAACGCTCCCCGCTACAGGGCAAGCTGCTGAAAAAGCGCCTGCAGAGCTGGGGCGAGCAGCTTGGCGAGGAGATCCGTCACAAGCCGGTGCCGGTGGCGCTGGAGCAGGAGTACCTGCTCTATCAGGCGCATCGGCAACTGCCGATGACCGAGCTGATTGGTCGCCTGCCCGGCTTGCTGGAGTCGCTGGAGCAGTACAGCCCCTTCGCCGGTGAGGCCAGATCCTTGGTGCGTCAGCTGACTGCTCACCCCACCGAGGGGCTGCGCCAGCTCTTTATCGACAAGTGGCGCGCCAGTCTGGTGGGGAGCCTGCTGCAACTGCAGCAGCAGATCGCCGAAGCGGAGCGGGAGAAGCAGCGTCAGGAGATTGAAGATCAGCTGCTGGCGAGCCGCACCCTGGCTGATGCCCTCGATCCCAACCAGATCTCCGCGGGCGGCCTGTGGGATCTGGCGCAGGGACACTGGCACAAGCGCAGTCTGATGCTGATCAAACAATACGCCCGCATGTTGCAGCGCGAGCCCTTGCTGGCGGAGATTGCCGGTCTGCTCGGGCGCAGCGAGCGGGATCGGCGGGCGCAGGAGCAGCCGGTGCCGCCGGTCGAGGTGCTGGAGCTGGAGCCCGCCCCCAGCGACGATGTGCCGGACGATTTGGTGGGCATCCATCAGGCCAGCGATCTGATGCGGCTGCTGCCAAGCGAGGCGGTGATGCTGGGCCTGCCCGAGCTGGAGCTGGAGTTCTATCGCCGCTATCTGGAGCGGCGTCTGCTCAGCTACCAGTCGCGCGGCACCCTGCCGCGTCAGCGCATCATGTTGCGTACCCCGGAACAGGGTGGCCAGCAGTTGCAGCAACGGGGCCCCTTTATCGTCTGTGTCGATACCTCCGGCTCCATGGGGGGTTATCCCGAGGAGTGTGCCAAGGCGCTGTTTCTGGCACTGCTCAAGGTAGCGATGGACGAGAAGCGCGGCTGCTACCTGATGCTCTTCTCCACCGAGGTGGCGACCCTCGAGATCACCGCCGATACCGGACTGGAGAAGGCGGAGCGCTTCCTCTCCATGAGTTTTCACGGCGGTACCGATCTGGTGCCCTGCCTCGAGAAGGCGCTGGCCAAGCTCGATGATCCCGCCTTTGCCAAGGCCGATGTGCTGGTCATCTCCGACTTTATCGCCCAGAGCCTGCCCCACGTCCTGCTCGATCAGATGAACCGCTATCGTCAGCGCCAGACCCGTTTTCACGCCGTCGCCATGTCCCGCCACGCCAAGCAGGCGCTGTTGCGGGTCTTTGACAACAGCTGGCTGCTCGATTGTGGCCTGCGTGGTCGGTTGTTGCGGCGCTGGCAGCATCACTAGGGGTTGCCCACCAGGAATCACCAGGCGCGGCTCGAGACTACAGCCACATGTTGCCGTATGGCGGACCCCTATGCAGACGTGATCGCTCCCCTCAACCGGTTGCGCGAGCAGGCGGTCCTGATCCCGCGTGCCGACAGTGCGCTGTACCGTGCGAAGGGGGCTGGTCGCAAGCGGGTGGAAACAGACGGCTGACGGGCTGGGTATTTTTCACTCGCGCGGGTATAATGTCGGGCAATTTTGCTTTGACTCAGGCGAGAAGACCCATGTAGCGCAACCCTCCTCCCTCTCTCCATCAGGTTGGCAACACGCCAGCTGGCGTGGCTTTCGTTGCGTATACATGTGCCGTGAGCGGCATTCCGGATTTATTCCCACGGTGGCTGATGCCACCGCTCAATAGAAGAACGTTGAATTATGTCAGCTGAATTTCTGAGTGAAGTCTCCAAGAGACGCACTTTTGCGATCATCTCGCACCCGGATGCGGGTAAAACCACCATCACCGAGAAAGTCCTGCTGTTCGGACAGGCCATTCAGCGCGCCGGTACCGTCAAGGGCCGTGGCTCGGGCCAGCACGCCAAATCCGACTGGATGGAGATGGAGAAGCAGCGTGGTATCTCCATCACTACCTCGGTGATGCAGTTCCCCTATGCTGACTGTCTGGTCAACCTGCTCGACACCCCGGGTCACGAGGACTTCTCCGAAGATACCTACCGTACCCTGACGGCGGTCGACTGCTGCCTGATGGTCATCGACGCCGCCAAGGGTGTTGAAGACCGGACTCGCAAGCTGATGGAAGTGACCCGTCTGCGCGATACCCCGATCCTCACCTTCATGAACAAACTGGACCGCGAAGTGCGCGACCCGATGGAAGTGATGGACGAGGTGGAGCGCGAACTGAAGATCATGTGTGCGCCCATCACCTGGCCGATCGGCTGTGGCAAATCCTTCAAGGGGGTCTACCACCTCTACAAGGATGAGACCTATCTGTATCAGACCGGTCAGGGCCACACCATCCAGGAGAAGCGGGTGGTCAAAGGGTTGAACAACCCGGATCTCGATGCCGCCATCGGCGAAGATCTGGCTGCCCAGCTGCGCGGCGAGCTGGAGCTGGTGCAGGGCGCCTCGCCCGAGTTCGACCACGATGCCTTTATCGCTGGCGAGATGACCCCGGTCTTCTTCGGTACCGCACTGGGTAACTTCGGTGTCGACCACATGCTGGACGGTCTGACCGACTGGGCGCCGTCTCCGATGCCGCGCAAGGCCGAGAGCCGCGAGGTAGAAGCGACCGAAGAGAAATTCTCCGGCTTCGTGTTCAAGATCCAGGCAAACATGGATCCGAAACACCGCGACCGTATCGCCTTTATGCGTATCGTGTCAGGCACTTACAGCAAGGGCATGAAGATGCGCCACGTGCGCATCGGCAAGGATGTGAACATCTCCGACGCCGTGACCTTTATGGCCGGTGACCGGGAGCAGGCGGAAGACGCCTTCGCCGGTGACATCATCGGTCTGCACAACCATGGCACCATCCAGATCGGTGACACCTTCACCCAAGGTGAAGATCTCAAGTTCACCGGTATCCCGAACTTCGCACCGGAACTGTTCCGCCGCATCCGCCTGCGCGATCCGCTCAAGCAGAAGCAGCTGCTCAAGGGGCTGGTACAGCTCTCCGAAGAGGGCGCGGTGCAGGTGTTCCGTCCGCTGATCAGCAACGATCTCATCGTCGGTGCGGTCGGTGTGCTGCAGTTTGACGTGGTGGTATCGCGCCTCAAGAGTGAATACAACGTCGAAGCGCTGTACGAGGCGGTCAACGTCTCCACCGCCCGCTGGGTGGAAGGGACCGATGTCAAGAAGTTCGAAGAGTTCAAACGCAAGAACGAGGTCAACCTGGCCCTCGATGGTGGTGACAACCTCACCTACATCGCGCCGACCATGGTCAACCTGCGCCTGGCTCAGGAGCGTCACCCCGACGTGGAGTTCCGTCAGACTCGCGAGCACTGATACTGCTTACCGAATCCCGCCAGATGGCGGGATTTTTTTATCCATCAAGGAGAAGTGATGGTTGACTTGATGAACCCTGCCTGCTCGGCTTTGGCTGAGCGTTATCTGTTATCCCTGCCGGTGGCAGCACGGGCTCGCCATGTCTCAGCTGACTACTTCTGTGCTGATGAACACAATGCCAACCTCTGTGCGGCGCTGGTGGTGGCAGGCCGCAAGCGAGCCACTTGTAGCCTTGCTTACTGGTATCTGGAGAAGGGCGAACGGATGCCGGAACAGGGGGACCTGCTGGTGGTGACCGACTGGGACGGTCAACCCAAGGCGCTGGTTGAGATGGTGTCAGTCACCTTGTGCCCATTCGGTGAGATTGATGCTGCGTTTGCCGCTGAGGAGGGGGAGGGCGATGGCTCTCTGGCCTGGTGGCGCGAGGCGCACAGGGCATTCTTCGAACGCGAGATGAAGGCGGAAGGGGGCGAATTTGATGAGCACGCTATGCTGGTGCTGGAGCGATTCCGGGTGGTGGCGCTGCCGCAATAAATGAAGTGGCAAGCAGGAGATCCTCCTGCTTGCCACTACCATCGCTGCGTTTTGCCGTTCTGATTTCGGGTAAAAATGGGCAGTGATTGAGCCCGCAGGCGGGAAGATTAAAGAGGGTGTTGAAGGAGGTTAATTTGCTGAGATCTATGAGGAATGGCAAATCGAAGACAAATAAAAAGCCCACGCAACATGGTTGCATGGGCTCAGTATGAATGGCGGAGGAGGTGGGATTTGAACCCACGGATGGTCGCCCATCGCCGGTTTTCAAGACCGGTGCATTCAGCCGCTCTGCCACCCCTCCGCAGCAGTGCGGCGAATATTACCATGCTGAACTGGCTTGTAAATCCCTGCCTAGTTTGATTGCTGATTAATTGCGCAAAATGACATAAGAAAGTGGCAATCAGGGGGCATGAAGCGCTTTTTTGGCCAGATAACTTGACTTGAAAAGAGAGTGAACGACTATAGTGGCCTCTATCATATCCTCTGCAAGATAACGTTATGACTATTAAAAATGCCCTGTTTTGTGCGCTGGCTGGCGTGACCCTGCTGGCTGCGCCGGTACATGCGAGCGAGCTGACCAAAAGCGATGTCGAGCAAATCGTTCGTGACTATCTGGTCAAGAATCCCGAAATCTTGGTCGAGATGTCTAATGCCCTGCGCGCCAAGCAGGAGAGCCAGCAGGCCGATAGTGACAAGGCACTGATCAAGGCTCACGCCAAGCAGCTTTATGCCAATCAGGATCCCGAGATGGGTAATCCGAAGGCATCGCTGACCATTGTGGAGTTTTTCGATTACAACTGCGGCTACTGCAAACGGGCCCATCCGCTGGTCAAGCAGTTGATGGCGGAAGATAAAGATATCCGTTACATCTACAAGCAGTTCCCCATTCTGAGCGAGTCCTCCTACTTCGCCGCCCGCGCCGCGTTGGCGGTACAGCTGGGCCAGCCTGACAAGTATCAGGCGTTTCACGAGAAGCTTTATGCCCATCAGGGCCCGATCTCTGATGAGGCACAGGTCAAGCAGTTGGCACTGGCGGCCGGTGTTGACTGGAGCAAGGTGGAAGCCAAGATCAAGGATGGCAGCATTGACCAGAACCTAGGTACCAACCGTGCGCTGGCTGAAGCACTCGGTATTTCCGGTACCCCCGCCTTCATCATCGGTGATCAGATCCTGCGTGGAGCGCCCCGTGATCTGGCCAGCCTGAAAGGGTTTATCAAGGACGTGCGTGCCGGCAAGAGCATTCAATAAGTGCTTGCCATGGTCGGGGCTCTGCGCCTTGGCCAGAGACAGAAAGAGGGTCGGTATCGCTACCGGCCCTCTTTTTCATTATGTCCTTTGGCACAGCTGGTCGTTGCGAAAGAACCATCACAACGTGCTCAGGACCCGGCCTGTTTCCCTGCAGGTCAAATCCATGGATATGGAGATGCGGAAGTGGCTGGTTGCCTTTATCGTCATCTATACCTCCTGGACCATGTACGCCTCCTGGCGGGCGGCGCGTCACTCCCCTGTGCAGATGGCGGTGGAGAGCGCAGGCTAGCCTGTACCAGTGCCGCTTCGGCCTTGGCCCCCAGAAAGACATAGAGGCCGAGCGCCAGCAGCAAACCCACCGCACATCCCATCACCCCGACCGCAGGCCAGAGCAGCTCGCTCTGGCCGAGCGAGCCTTTGAACAGCAGCAACAGCCCCTCGATGGAGACCGCGATCAGAATGGCGGCGATAAAGCGGGTGATGGTGCGGCGAATAGCGCTGTGGCGGAAGATATCCTTATGCAGCAGTACCTCCTCTTCCAGAATGGTCTTGCCCAGATCGAACACCGCCAGTGCCAGTGTCAGGAAGATGATGGCGCTAAACGCGCCTAGCTGGTTCTGCTGCTCGCCGCACAACAGCTGGTAGAGCTGCTCCAGCCCGTGCCAGATCAGGGTGGCGACGATGAGAAACAGCGCCATGCTGAGCACCACATAGACCGCCTTGAACCAGGGCATGGCGCGGCGGCGCTCCCTGTCTCCCATCAACCAGCCAATCAGCTGATTCAGACAGACGGTGATCTCCCGTCCTTGCCCCTGCACGATAAGGTGCAGCCGGTTATGGACCGCCGGTGCCGCAGGTAGGATGCACACTGGCCCCTGATAGTGGTCAATGCTGACCACAAAGGGATACCGCTTGAGCGAGGCAAGGGGGGCGCTGAGCAGCCCCTGTAGTAGCGGGGTCAGCTCCGCCTGATACTCCTGATAGCGCCGCAGCACATCGATGGGGCTCATCTCTGCCATATGGACCTCGGTGACGTGGGCTCTGTTGCGAATGTGCAAATAGTGGGCCTGCTTTATGACAGGGATGGCGGGGCAAGTTGCACCAGAGGATGACAAAACGATGGATGACGAAGGGGAAATGCACCAGAACTGGGCGTATTGACGCCTTGTGTGGTGATGGAGGCACGGCAATAGAAAAGGTTCATCGCGTCTTTCCGGGGAAGGCGGCCTTGATTTTCAGGAAAAAGTATTCTGAGTCCCGAAATCCATAAGCCATGCGTTTGATCACCTTGATCCGATTATTCACGCCCTCCAGCAGGCTGGTGTGCATGGGAAAGATTGCGCTGGCCAAAATCCCCCGGGTGTAACGGCGAAGGTTTTTGGCAAAACGCTCTAAGGGCTCCAGGCCACTTTCCTTCGCTTGTCGCATCCAGGCCTTCCATCGTCGCCAACCTTCCCTGACACTCGGGGCGTACCAGATTTCCTTCAGGGCCTCCTTGAGAACATATGCTGTCGCCAAGGGCTTATTGGCTTCCAATAGCTCTTGTAATTTCACCGCCTGGTCTTCCTTGAGATTTTCTCGATTGCGCAGGAGTAACCAACGCGCCAGCTTGACGACCTTGCGAGCCGGCTTGTCATGCTTTAATGCATTGGCTTGATCCACCCGAATTCGGTCGAGCACTTTGCGGCCATAACCGGCCACCACATGGAACAAGTCATACACCACCTCCGCCTGTGGACAGTGCTGTTTCACTTCCAGATCGAAGGCGGAGTTCATGTCCATGGCCACCGCTTCAATCTGTTGGCATCGTTCGCCCATCAGCTCGAAAAAGGGGCGAATAGCCTCTCGGCTGTTGCCATGCCCCACCCACAAAACGCGAGTCCGTTCAGCATCCATGATCACTGTGGCATAGCGGTGGCCTTTATGCAGGGCGAATTCATCCATCACCAGCCGTCGCACCGAGCCGGGCTCAAAGGTGCCAACACTGGCCTGTAGCCGACGCTTGTCGATGGCCTTGATGGTATGCCAGTGCAGTCCGGTGAGCTGGCTGATATGACTGATAGGCATCAACTCAAGCAAGGCCTCTACCCAGCGCAGCAATCGCTGTGTCAGCCGGGAGCTGGGGGTAACCAATCGATATGCTCAGAAACCCGACCACAACGCAGGCAGTCAACCCGACGGACGGGGACTTGCAGATGTACGCGAAGTTCAAGGAGGTCACGGTCACGAACTGTGCGCATTCGGCGGTCATGGATGAGTGGACAGGGTTGATGGCACTGACCACAGAGCGGTAGATGATTGGCGAGAGGCTCAAGAGCCAATGTGATTTGTGTGGCAGAGCGGCGATGGACAGAAACGTCGTAACCTGGCCAGAACGAGGCAAAATCAATATGATGCATAGCGACAGCAGGGTAAGGGAGTCCGGTTGTTTGGCGACTACCAGTTTACCCGAACCCTGTCTGTCAACTTACTCTTCCCCACGCTTCCGCGAAGAACCATAGAAAAGGGCCCGTGACGGGCCCTTTGCGACAACCTGCGGCGATTTAGCCAGCCAACTTGGCGAAGCTGCGTTCGGCGGCTGCCAGGGTGTGTTCAATCTCCTTGTCACCGTGAGCCAATGACAGGAAGCCCGCCTCGTAGGCGCTCGGTGCCAGATAGACGCCCTCTTCCAGCATCAGATGGTAGAAGCGCTTGAAGCGTTCCATATCGCAGCGAGTGACCTGCTCATAGCGGGTGATTTCGGGCTCGTCGGTAAAGAAGAAGCCGAACATGCCACCCACATAGTTGATGGCAAGCGGGATACCGTGCTTGGTTGCGGCCGCTTTCAGCCCTTCTGCAACCTGGGCGGTCTTGGCGCTCAACTGCTCATAGAGGCCCGGCTCCAGCAGCAAGTCCAGCATGGTCAGACCGGCTGCCATGGCCACCGGGTTGCCGGAGAGGGTGCCCGCCTGATAGACAGGGCCGGTCGGGGCGATGTGCTGCATCACCTTCTTCTTGCCGCCGAAGGCGCCGACCGGCATGCCGGCACCGATGATCTTGCCAAGAGTGGTGAGATCCGGGTCGATGTTGTAGTGGCCCTGAGCACCGCGCAGGGAGACGCGAAAACCGGTCATCACCTCGTCCAGGATCAGCAGGGCACCAAACTCGTCACAGATGGCGCGCAGCCCTTCCAGGAAGCCGGGTACCGGCGGGATGCAGTTCATGTTGCCAGCGACCGGCTCGACGATGATACAGGCGATCTCGCTGCCGTACTGGCTGAAGGCTTCACGCACAGAGTCCAAGTCGTTGAAGACGCAGGTCAGGGTGTGCTTGGCGAAATCGGCCGGTACGCCCGGGCTGTTGGGCTGGCCCAGGGTCAGGGCGCCGGAACCGGCCTTGACCAGCAGGGAGTCGGCGTGGCCGTGGTAGCAGCCCTCGAATTTGACGATCTTGTCGCGGCCGGTGTAGCCGCGGGCCAGACGGATGGCGCTCATGGTCGCTTCGGTGCCGGAGTTGACCATCCGCACCTGCTCCATGGAGGGAACGATCTGGCGCACTTTCTCGGCCATCAGCACTTCGATCTCGGTCGGCGCACCGTAGCTCAGCCCTTTCTCAACGGCCTTGATGACGGCGGCCTTGATGGCCGGGTGGTTGTGACCCAGCAGCATGGGGCCCCAGGAGCCGATGTAATCCACGTAGGCCTGACCATCCACATCATAGAGATAGGCGCCATCGGCGTGATCGATGAAGCGGGGCGTGCCGCCGACTCCATTGAAGGCGCGGACCGGTGAGTTGACGCCACCCGGAATGGTCTGGCGGGCCTGTTCAAACAGCTGATCTGATTTTGACATGGATCATCCTTAATGGGATTTTGGTCGTCACACAAGGGATTGCAGCCGATTGAGACTCGGCAGGCCGGAGCATCAGGAGTATGCTTTGCGCTCTCGCCACCCGGACTCTCGGTCTGCTCCCGTGACAAAAATTTAACGGGCCGACTATAGCAGAAAGCCCCAGCCCAGGGCAGCCGAGCAATTCACCGGGTGATCCTGATCTCAGCTAGCTGACGATATGGTTTTTCCAGGTTGGTGTAACAAGATGGCGCAACAAGCTCTCTCCTCTGAATTCGATACCTCTTCGCGGGGATCGCTTTCCCGCATGATCCGGCAAGACAAGATGCCTTTGCTGGTGCTGTTGCTGGCTGCGCTGGTCGGCATTCTGGCCGGGCTGGTGTGCGGCCTGTTCGAATCGGGAGTCCACTGGCTGGCAGAGCAACGTTTCGCGTTGCTGGCCGATCGTCCCTGGTGGCAGCTCGGTCTGCTCGGCTTTGGCTTTAGCGCCTTACTGGGGTTTGTCGGCTACTTCCTCACCCATACCTTTGCCCCTGAAGCGGGGGGATCCGGCATTCCCGAGATCGAGGGGGCGATGGACGATCTGCGCCCGGTGCGGTGGTGGCGGGTGTTGCCGGTCAAATTCTTCGGCGGCATCTGCACCCTGAGCTCAGGTATGGTGCTGGGACGGGAAGGGCCCTCGGTGCAACTCGGCGGTAACCTCGGCAAGATGGTGGCGGATATCTTCCGGCTGCCCAAGGAGCATGGCCACGCCCTGCTGGCCGCCGGTGCGGCGGGCGGTCTGGCGGCCGCCTTCAATGCACCACTGGCGGGCATTCTGTTCGTGATGGAGGAGATGCGGCCACAGTTTCGCTACTCCTTCCTCGCCATCAAGGCGGTGGGGATCTCCGCCATCATGGCGACCCTGATGCTGCAGAACATGAAAGGGCAGGGGGCGGTGATCACCTTGCCCCACTACGATGCGCCCGCCCTCAAGGCACTCTGGCTGTTCCTCTTTATGGGGGCCACCTTCGGGGTGCTGGGCTTTGTCTTCAACAAGCTGGTGCTGGCCTGTCAGGATGGTTATCTGGCGCTGCATCAGAACAAGCGCCACCGTTTCGTGGCCATCGGTATGCTGGTCGCCGGGACATTTGGTGTGCTGTCGCTGTTTGCCCCCGCGGTGACGGGGGGAGGGACCGAGCTTATTCCCCATCTGATGGGGGATGAGTATGCGATGGCAACCCTGTTCCTCATCTTCTCGGTGCGGCTGGTCGCGACCCTCATCTGCTTCTGCTCCGGCGCCCCGGGCGGGGTGTTTGCGCCGACGCTGGCGCTGGGCACCCTGTTTGGTGTGGTGTTCGGCCACCTGTTTCATGCGGCATTTCCCGAGCTGGGCATCGAGCCCGGCGCCTTTGCCATTGCCGGCATGGGGGCGCTGTTTGCCGCCACCGTGCGCGCCCCCATCACCGGCATCGTGCTGGTGACCGAGATGACCGACAACTATCAGCTGATCCTGCCGATGATGGTCACCACGGTCGGGGCGACAATTGTTGCCCAGTGGCTGGGTGGCCGACCCATCTATTCCCAGATCCTGGAGCGAACTTTACGGCTTGCTGCGCGTCAAAAGCGGAGTGATGGCAGCGCCACGGCCAGTTAATTTTTGCCTTTATCGCCTTTGGCCCCGATCCGGGCGGTATAGTGAAGGGAGCGGCGCTGCCGTAAATGGCGTGATAACGGGATGAGAGGCTATGTCCAATCTATTGAAGTTATTGGTGGTGTTAGCCGTTGGCGGGCTCATCGGTTACTTTGCCGGTAACCGCCAGGAGCTGGCCCAGAGCAGTCTGTTGGTGGTGCAGCAGGAGACGCTGGATCGCCAGGACAAGGCCATAGGCCAGCTCAAGACCGAGCTGGGGGTGAAAGACACCCGGCTGGCGACCCAGAAAGCGGCCTTCGAGCAGTTGCAGACCACCCTGAAGAGTCAGGAGGTGCAGGTACAGGAACTCAAGCGCCAGTTGGCCTTTTTCGAGCGGATCATGCGCCCCACCGGTGAACAGGTGGGGGTGGTGATCGACAACCTGACCCTGCAGGAGACCAGCATCCCCGGTCGTTACCACTACCGTCTCGCCCTGACCCAGCCCGCCAAGAAGCGGGAGTTGTTTCGTGGTCAGGTGCAGATCCGGGTCGAGGGGAGTCTGGCCGACCAGCCGAAGACGCTGACCGGTCGCGATTTGGGGATGAAGGTGAGCGAGTGGCGCTATGCCCTGCGTTATTTCCAACTGCTGGAAGGGAACTGGCAGTTGCCGGAAGGCTTTGTGCCGGATCGGATCCGTGTCACCATCAACAAGGACGGCAGGCAACCGGCACAAGAGCTGCTGGTTGAGTGGGGCGAGGTGATCAAGCCGCTGGTCGCAGCACCGCCTGCTCCGGTTCCCGCTGCCGGTTAAACGTGGTGAATACTTGAACTGAATGGTCGGGTATTGGATAATTTCGCGGTCTCCATGTTTGTGGATCTAATGGTTGTGAGGTCAGTAATGAGTGCAGTAGCAGAAGCCCCGTTGCCCATCCAGATGACGGATGCGGCGGCCAACAAGGTGAAGAACCTGATCACCGAGGAAGAGAATCCCGAGCTGAAGCTGCGGGTGTACATCACGGGTGGGGGCTGCTCCGGTTTCCAGTATGGCTTTACCTTTGATGAGAAGATCAACGACGGTGACACCGTGGTCGAGAAGAACGGTGTCACCATGGTGATCGATCCCATGAGCCTGCAATATCTGGTAGGCGGCAGTGTGGATTACACCGAGGGTCTGGAAGGTTCACGCTTCACCGTGACCAACCCCAACGCCACCACGACCTGTGGCTGTGGCTCCAGCTTCTCCATCTGATCGGCGTTATCGGTCTGATGAAACGGCTCTCGGCAACGAGGGCTGTTTTTGTTTGTGGCGGTCAGCGATGGCCTAGCGGGCGCTGGCGGAGACCGGGATCAGGATGGTCCCACCCATAAAGAGGCCGCAATCTACCACAAACCCGGGAGGGTAAATCCCAACTGATTTAGCAAAAATGCCGTTTTGATTGAAAAACTTACCAATTAGTTGACCTCATAACCCGCTTTTGAGTGCTCTTTTTGCCCCGATAGGATATTTGACTCCGATAGAAAAGTCCGATTGCATACGCCAAAAATACAAATGATGATTGTTATCAGTCGTTTGTGGGGAGTGTGTCATGAGATGGATAGTGAGGAGCATGCTGCTGATCGGGCTGCCGGCGATCCTGATCTGGGGTCAGGATAACGAGTACGGCACCTGGAGTGCCGGTTTTCTGCTGGCCGCCTAGGTGATGCTGGAGCCCGGATTGCGGCCTGCCTTGATCTTGCTGCCAGTGGCAGGTATGACGGACGTCGCGGCCCTGATCTGGCAACAGCCCTGGTTATGACGAGGTGGCCTGGGTGCTTTGCACCTTCTCTTGCGCCAGCTTGAGCGACTCGATGACGTTTTTTTCCATCTCGGTACGCTTGGCATCGGTCAGGAAGTAGATCATGTCGACATTGTGGCGAATATAGTGGGCCGGAAGCTGGTTGAGAGTGAGGCAGCAGAGGTCGGCCATCTGGTCGCTGTTGAGCTTCTGTTGCAGCCCCTGTTTCTCTATCTCCTTGAGCACCAGATGCTCGTAGAAGTTGTGAATGTCGGTATCCAGTATCATATGTGTTCCTTGGCATGACGATGGGCAGTTAGTCGTCAAAAGCATAGCCATAACAAGGAGTAAAAACAAAAGGCCCATCACTTTCGTGATGGGCCTTTTGCGTAATGAATGGTGCGAAGAGAGGGACTCGAACCCTCACATCCGTGGGACACTAACACCTGAAGCTAGCGCGTCTACCAATTCCGCCACCTTCGCACACTGATTTTCTCCAGCTGGTTTTTAAATGCGGTTGGCGCGCATTGCTCTGTGTTTACATGTCAGAATCATGGTGCGAAGAGAGGGACTCGAACCCTCACACCCGGGGGGCACTAACACCTGAAGCTAGCGCGTCTACCAATTCCGCCACCTTCGCACATTCGGGTTTCCAGTCTGGATTTACATGCTGTCTGGATAAAGCATGGTGCGAAGAGAGGGACTCGAACCCTCACATCCGTGGGACACTAACACCTGAAGCTAGCGCGTCTACCAATTCCGCCACCTTCGCACATTGTGTTACCAGTTTTGATTTACATGCTGTCTGGAGAAGCATGGTGCGAAGAGAGGGACTCGAACCCTCACACCCGGGGGGCACTAACACCTGAAGCTAGCGCGTCTACCAATTCCGCCACCTTCGCACATTCGGGTTTTCTAGTTGGATTTACATGCTGCTGAATCAGCATGGCAGTATTGGTGCGAAGAGAGGGACTCGAACCCTCACATCCGTGGGACACTAACACCTGAAGCTAGCGCGTCTACCAATTCCGCCACCTTCGCATCACTGCGGAGGGGGATTCTATAGAGTTTTGGGGGAGCGTCAACAGCCAAAGGGGACTTTTTTCGCTGTTGACGCTCAAAGTGAAGCCAAGGGTACAAAACTTCAGCAATTAGCCGACGTTTAGTGCTCAGTAACGGCCCAATGCGCTCTGATACATCAGCTCATACTGGGCGACCGAATCAGGCCAGTTGAAGCGGGTGCTCATGGCATTGTGCTGCACCTTGGCAAAACGCCCCTTGTCCTGCAGGAAATAGAGCAGGCTGCGGCGCATGGTATCGAGCAGGATGGCGGCAGTCGGATCGTTGAAGCAGAAGCCGGTGGCATGCTCGGGATCGGCATCCCAATCCACCACGGTATCTTTCAGACCCCCCACGGCCCGCACCAGTGGCAGGGTGCCATAGGCAAGGCTGTACATCTGGTTGAGGCCGCAAGGCTCAAACAGCGAGGGCATCAGGAAGAAGTCGGCACCGGCTTCGACCAGATGAGCCAGCCGATCGTCATAGGTGTTGATGAAGGCGAGCTTGTCCGGATAATCCCGGGCCATGGTTTGCAGTTGCGTGGCGAGCGCAGGATCGCCAGAGCCGACGATCACCACTTGTACTTGATGGTGGAGGAATTTCTCCAGCGCCGGGAGCAGCAGGGGAACGCCCTTCTGCTCGGTCAGGCGGCAAACCATGCCGTAGATGGGCAGATCCGCCACGGCCAGCCCCGCTTCCTGCTGCAGGCTCTGCTTGCAGATCTGTTTGCCAGCCATGTTGTCGATGCTGTAGGTCGCAGGCAGGAATTCGTCGAACTCCGGATCCCAGTCCTTGTAGTCGCAACCATTGAGGATGCCGCAAAGGTCAGCAGCCCGTTGCTGGAAGATATGCGCCATGCCGTGGGCGCCGAGGTGAGTCAGCAGCTCCTGGGCATAGTTGGGGCTGACCGCATTGATCTTGTCGGCGTAGAGCACCCCGCATTTGAGCAGATTGACGTGGCCGTAGTCGTAGTTGATACGGCGTTCGTAGTCGGCGATCTCGGGCATGGCCCAGAACTGTTCGCGGCCAAACACCCCCTGAAACGCCGCGTTGTGAATACTGATCACGCTGCGGGTCTGCTGGAAGAAGGGGTTGTGGGCGTGGCGGGTTTTCAGCAGCAGCGGCAGCAGGCCGGTGTGCCAGTCATTGCAGTGGGCGATATCCGGGGCAAAGCCGAGCTGCTCACAGGCATGGAGGGCGGCGGCCGAGAAGAAGGCAAAGCGCTCGCCATTATCCGGATAGGCCTGATTGTTCTCGGCGTAGAGCTGGGGACGATCGAAATATTGCGGGCAGTCGAGCAGATAGACGCAGACGCCATCCAGCTCCATCTGGTAGATGCGATAACCGATATCCGGCAGCCCGGGGTGGGTTGGCAACCAGCGTGACGCCACCAGTCTGGCCTCATCCCGTCGCTTTATCGTCTTGTAGAAGGGCAGCATGATCCTGACATCATGCCCCTTCTGGGCCAGGTACATCGGCAGGGCTCTGGCGACATCGGCCAGGCCCCCGGTCTTGACCAGCCCCTCAACTTCTGAGGCAACAAACAGGATTTTCAGTGGGTTAATAGCCAACTCTTGCTCCCTTAGGTACCACCACGACACCGCCTTCGGATACGGTAAATCGCTCTCTATCGTGGTCCAGATTTTCACCGATAACGGTGCCGGGCGCAATTTCAACATTTTTATCTATAATCGCGCGCCGGATGGAGCAGCCTTCACCAATCTTTACATCCCCCAGCAGCACAGATTCACTGATATGGCTGCACGCGCCGATATTGCAGCGGAAACCGAGGATGGATCGCTGGATCTGGCTGCCCTGAATGAAGCAACCGGCAGAGATCAGCGAGTTGGCGATCTTCACCTTGCACTCATCGCTGTCGATGAAGGTGGCGGGCGGCAGCGCCGGATAGTGGGTGTGCAGCGGCCACTTGCGGTTATAGAGGGAGAAGGGGGGATTGTCGGCCACCAGGTCCATGTGCGCTTGCCAATAAGAGTCGAGGGTGCCCACATCCCGCCAGTAGACGTGCGGTTTCTCGCCCGGGATAACGTTGGTGCTGTAGTCGTAGACATAGACGGGCGCGCGCGGGTAGAGGCTCGGGATCACATCCTTGCCAAAATCGTGGCTGGAGTTCTCCTCGGTGGCATCCCGCTTCAGCTCGCGGCAGAGGGCATCGGTCTCGAAGATGTAGTTGCCCATGGAGACCAGTGCCTGGGTCGGATCGCCGGGGATGTGCTTGGGCTGCTTAGGCTTTTCCTGAAAGCCGATCATCCGCCCTTCGGTATCCACCTCGATCACCCCGAAGGCGCTCGCTTCTTCGATGGGCATGCGCAGGGCCGCGACCGTCATGGCGGCATTTTTTTGCTTGTGGAAGCTAACCATCTGGCTCACATCCATCTTGTAGATGTGGTCAGAGCCGAAGATGCAGACGTGATCCGGTTCGGACCGCTCGATAAAGCCGAGGTTCTGGTAGATAGCATCAGCAGTGCCGTCATACCAGCGTTTGCCCATCCGCATCTGGGCCGGGATGGGGTCGATAAAGCGGTCGGTGATGCCGACAATGTTCCAGCCCTTTTTCATGTGCAGATAGAGCGACTGTGATTTGAACTGGGTCAGGACATAGATGCGCAGAAAGTCTGCGTTGACGAAGTTGTTGAGGACAAAGTCGATCAGCCGGTAGCTGCCACCGAAGGGGACGGAAGGCTTGCTGCGGGTGGTAGTCAGAGGCTGCAGGCGAGTACCTTCGCCACCAGCCAGGATCATGGTCAAAATGCCTGCCATCGTATTTCTCTCCCTGAATAAACAACGTGAAAAGGTTTTCAATATTCGGAATAAAAACACCCCTAAAGGGGCGGTTTTATCGTGCTCTTAGTACCTTATCAGATGCCGGATGGCGCTCTCTAGCGGTTTTATTGTGCTGCTTATACTTATTTACACTTTGCTCAGATAGACCTTGAATGTGGCATTACCGCTGATCACGTCAGTCCGTTTGAAGTGTGTCTCCAGTATAGGCTGGTAGCGCAAGAAGGCGTTGGCAACAATGGTCAGCGAGCCATTTGGCAGCAAAAATTCCGGCGCCTTGGCCAGGAACTGCTCGGTTGCCGCATAGAAGGTCTTGAGACCCGCATGGAATGGCGGGTTGGAGACGATGTGCTGGAAACGGGTGGCGACATCCGAATAAACATCAGAAGCGGTGACCTTGCCCTGCAGACCGTTGATCGCCAGGGTGCGGCGGCTCGATTCGAGCGCCAGCGCGCTGATATCCACCATGTTGACCCGCAGATCCGGATTGCGCTTGGCCAGCACAGACCCAATCACCCCGGCGCCGCAGCCGAAATCGAGCAGCTCGCCCGTCATCGGCGGCACTGCGGCCAGCAGCATCTGGGTACCGAGATCCAGCTCGGCGGCGCTGAAGACGCCGGGCAGTGCCAGCACGGTCAGTTCGGTATCACCGGCCTTGCATTGGTAGCGACCAAACCAGCTATCCAGCTCGAACGGTTCAACCGGCTTACTCAGCTCGCCGTGATAGAGGGAGCAGCGGCGCGCCGAGTCACGTTTGACCGGCTTTTCGCCATAGGGGGCCAGCAGCTTGTCGGCACTATTGATACCGCCGCGGTTTTCACCGGCGAGGAACAGCTCGGCGCCCGCTTCCAGCAGCGGGGCCATCATCGCCAGCAGGTATTGCGCCTCGGCCTTGGCTTTGGGCATCAGCAGCAACAGGGCATCGAAGCGGGGGGCGCCACCGAGCTGGTGGTCGAACAGGATGGCCTCGCCGAGGGCCGCCAGCTGGCTGCGGTAGTAGCAGTAATCGGTGGTAAAGACGGTCAGGGTCTGGGCCAGGGTCGCCAGCTGGCAGGGGTAGTCATCCTCCAGCGCGCCGCAGACAAGTAGCCGCTTGCCGACAAAGAGGGCTTGATTTCGTTCCAGCATCTGGCTGACGGCACTGATAGGGCTACTCATCGGGTCTCTCCACATAATTTCGGGCGGCCATTATACATAGCCCCTTTCACCTTGACATTTATGCCGTGTTCCCGAAATATGCCCAGACACCATTATTTGAGCAGAGATGACGAAATGCGGTTCAGCGGGTTGAAACGAAAGCACAAGAAAAGCCTGACATTCGGGCCTGCCGACGTTCGCGCGTAACCTCTCATCCCTGAGAAGCTTCAAACCCCGGTTGCGCACATCGTACCGGGGTTTTTTATTGCCATATTCATGAGTCAACGGAGAAGGAAATTCCATGTTCAAAGGTTCAATCGTCGCCCTGATCACCCCCTTTCGACAGGGAAAGCTGGATGAAGAGGCGCTGCTGCGTCTGGTGGAGTGGCATATCGAACAGGGCACCCACGGCATTGTGCCGGTGGGCACCACGGGTGAAAGCCCGACCCTGACCCATGACGAGCACTGCCGGGTGGTGGAGCTGGTGGTCAAGCAGGTGGCGGGGCGCGTTCCTGTCATTGCGGGGGCTGGTTCCAACAACCCGGTCGAAGCCATCGAGTACACCCTCCATGCCGAGCGGGTGGGGGCCGATGCCACCCTGCATGTGGCCGGTTACTATAACCGCCCCAATCAGGAGGGGCTCTACCACCACTTTAAGGCGGTCCACGACGCCACCGCCAAGCCGATCATCGTCTACAACATTCCACCGCGCGCCATTGTCGACGTGCAACCCGCGACCTTGGCCCGTCTGGCCGAACTGCCGCGCATTGCCGGGGTGAAAGATGCCACCGGCGATCTGGCCCGCCCCTGGACCGAGCGCCAGCTGATCAACAAACCCTTCGCCTGGCTCTCCGGTGAAGATGCCACAGCCGTCGCCTACAACATCGGTGGCGGTCAGGGCTGTATCTCGGTGACCGCCAACGTGGCTCCCAAGCTGGTGGCCGAGGTGCAAAATCTGGCGCTGGCTGGCAAGTGGCAAGAAGCGCGTGAACTGCAAGACCAGCTCATTCCGCTCCATCAGGCGATGTTTGCCGAGCCGAGCCCGGCCGGTGCAAAATATGCCGTTTCCCTGCTCGGCTTCTGCAGCGAAGAGTGCCGCCTGCCGGTGATGCCGCTGTCGGAGGCGACCCGCGCGCGCATTCGCAGCGCCATGCAGCAGCTCAATCTGCTGTAATGCAAAACGGGTGAGCCAAGGCTCACCCGTTTTGTTTTTGGCTTTTGTGTCAGACCTTTATTATTTCCTAAATGGCCTCGCTCAGGCGGTGTGATGCAGCCAGGCGGCGATGGCCAGCTGCAACTCGACATACGCCGGATAGAGGAAGAGATCGGCCAGCTCGGCAGGCCACTCGTCATGCTTCTCTGATTGGGCTTGCAGATGTGCGTGCAGGCTGGTCAATGCTGGCAGCCAGAACACGGATTGTGGCAGCGTGGCAGCACTGCGGGCGATCAGTTCAACGCCTTGACACAAGGCGGCGAACGCCTGCTGTTGAACGGCTTCATCCTGCGGATGCTCCAGCCAGAGCTGCTCGTGATGCTGCCAGTGGCGCAGCCCTTCGCTTACCCCCGTTATGCCATCCATATCTTCATGCTCGACCAGCGCCTGCAGGGCCAGCGGTTTGCCAAGTCCTGCCAGTCGATAACCGCGCTGGGCCTTGGATTGGGCGCCAAGACGCAGCCCGCCGATCCTGGCGAGGCGTTGGGCCAGTGCAAACAGCGCCGCTGTGTCGCCGGATTTGAGCTCCAGTTCCAGCTCGTTGATGGTGCTGCTGCCCTGACTGCCGACGATCTCTCCCTGATCCCAAGCCAGTTCAATCTCGGCGTTCTCGAAGGCGAGCAGCCAGTGGCGGCGCAGGAAATCGGTGCGAAACTGGGCGACCAGCTGCTGCTGAATGTAGTCGCGCTCGGTCAGGGTCGGCCAGATCGCATCGGGAAAGGCCGAGAGGGTCGGCAGATCGCCGCTCACGGGGGCATTGTACTCGGGTCTGGCGTGCAGGCCGCCCACCACCTGACCACGGCATTTGATGGTCTGTTCGGCGAAGGCATCGCAGCGGCGAATGCGTAAACCCATCTCCAGCTGGCGCAGAGTCAGGGTCGGCGTATCGAAATAGACGTTGCCGAGCTGCTGTTGGGACGATTCTTTAATCTCAAGAGAATTCAGCAGGTTGGATAACTCGGGTTGAATATCGCTGGCGACAAAAAACTTTATCTCGATCTCAGTTTGCATAGTCATTCCGGGCTGGCAGGCAACTTTGGGGGGCAGGATTCGGGTCACGGGGATATAATGCCCGCGAGACGACTAGATTAATTCGCGGTTTAATTGAGGGCGCAGTTCGGTTATCCTGCGCGCCTCATAAAATCGTATCGAGTGTTTTTTCACCGACACAGGTTTGGCCATGCCAGTAAATACTATTTTGGGGCTTTTTGCCAAGTCCCCCATCAAGCCGCTGCAGAAGCATATCGTCAAGGTTCACCAGTGCTCCCAGCAGTTGGTCCCTTTCTTTGACGCTGTTGCCGAAGACCGTTGGGAAGATGCCGAGAAGATCCGGCAGCAGATTGCCCAGCTGGAGAAAGAGGCGGACATCCTCAAGCGTGAAATTCGTCTGAAACTGCCTCGTGGCCTGTTTCTGCCGGTTGCACGTACCGACCTGCTGGAGCTGTTGACCCAGCAAGACAAGATTGCCAACCGTGCCAAGGATATCTCCGGCCGCATGCTTGGCCGTCGCATGGAATTCCCCGCCGAAATGCGGACGGATTTCATGGCTTACCTCAAACGTTGTATTGATGCGACCGCTCAGGCCGAGAAAGCGATCGGGGAGCTCGACGAGCTGCTCGAGACCGGCTTCAAAGGACGGGAAGTGGAAATGGTTGCCGAGATGATCCATCAGCTGGATCTGATCGAGGACGATACAGACACCATGCAGATCGGTCTGCGCCAACAGCTGCAAGCGGTTGAGCAGAAGTACAATCCGATCGATGTGATGTTCCTTTACAAGATCCTCGAATGGGTAGGTGACCTGGCAGATCAGGCCGAGCGTGTAGGCGCCCGTCTGGAACTGATGCTGGCTCGTTCGTAATCGACTGACTGGGTAAACACTATTAATGGACATTATCGCGAATTACGGCACCACTCTGGTGCTCGTGGCGGCCTTGTTCGGCTTTTTGATGGCTTGGGGCATTGGCGCGAATGACGTGGCCAACGCCATGGGGACATCGGTCGGCACCAAATCACTGACTATCCGTCAGGCGATCATCATTGCCATGATCTTCGAATTTGCCGGTGCCTATCTGGCCGGTGGCGAAGTGACGGCCACCATCCGTAACGGCATCATCGACAGCAATGCGTTTGTCGGCAGCCCGGATCTGCTGGTGCTCGGTATGATCGCCTCCCTGCTGGCGGCGGGCGCCTGGTTGATCCTGGCCTCCTACTTCGGTTGGCCAGTCTCTACCACTCACTCCATCATCGGCGCCATCGTCGGTTTTGCGGTAGTGAGCGTCGGTCCGGAGGCGGTGCAGTGGGGCAAGTTTGGTGGCATCGTCGGCTCCTGGGTTATCACCCCGGCTATCTCCGGTGTCATCGCCTACTTCATGTTCATCAGCGTGCAGAAGCTCATCTTCAACACCGATGATCCGCTGAACAACGCCAAGCGTTACGTGCCGTTCTACATGTTCCTCACCGCCATGGTGATCTGTCTGGTGACCATCAAGAAAGGGTTGACCCACGTTGGTCTGCACCTGAGCGATGGCGAGGGCATTCTGCTCTCCATCGCCATCTCTATCGCGGTGGCGTTTGCTGGCTGGATCTACATTCGCGGTCAGAAGTACAACCCGCAGGATGACAGCAAGATGCATTTCGCCAACGTGGAGAAGGTATTCGGCATCCTGATGGTGATCACCGCCTGTGCCATGGCCTTTGCCCACGGCTCCAACGACGTGGCCAACGCCATTGGCCCGCTCTCTGCGGTAGCCTCTATCGTGGCTTCCGGCGGCGAGATCGGCGGCAGCTCCCACATCGCCTGGTGGATCCTGCCGCTCGGTGGCATCGGTATCGTGATCGGTTTGGCGACCATGGGCGAGAAGGTGATGGCGACGGTTGGTACCGGCATCACTCACCTGACCCCGAGCCGTGGTTTTGCCGCCCAGCTGGCGACTGCCGCCACAGTGGTGATTGCCTCCGGTACCGGTCTGCCCATCTCCACCACCCAGACCCTGGTCGGTGCTGTGATGGGGGTTGGTCTGGCGCGCGGGATTGCGGCGCTGAATCTGGGTGTACTGCGCAACATCGTGGTCTCCTGGATCATCACCCTGCCTGCCGGTGCCATCCTGGCCATCGCGATCTTCTACGTGCTGCAGGCCTGCTTCTCCTAAGAGAGCCCCCCCTCAGCCACAATCCGCAACAAAAAGCCCGAGTAATCGACTCGGGCTTTTTTTATTGTGCGTGGGAGCTGAGGTGCTGCTCCCTTTGCATTATCTGTCTTAGAGGCTGGCGCAGATCTGCCACAGATCGTACTGGATAGCTGCTGCCGTCACTTCCCGACCCGCTCCCGGCCCCTGGATCACCAGCGGGTTGGTGCGGTAGCTGTCGCTCTCGATGGCGAAGATGTTGTCGCACGGCAAGAGGTTGGCGAACGGGTGGTGGGGCTCCAGCGCCTCCAGCCCGACTCGCGCCTTGCCGTCATGTTCAAAACGGGCGATGTAGCGCAGCACCTTGCCGAGGCGCTTGGCTCCTTCGAAGGCGGTCTGGATCGGGCCATCCAGCTCTTTCAGGCGATCCATGAACTGATCTGCGGTCACCTTGCGCAGCGGGACGGGCACCAGATTCTCCAGCTCGATATCGGCGGAGTCGAGCTCGAAGCCCGCCTCCCGCGCCAGAATGAGCAGCTTGCGACGCACATCCTGACCGGAGAGATCCTCGCGGGGATCCGGTTCGGTCAGGCCGTGCTGCCACGCCTCGTCCACCAGCTCGGAGAAGGGGCGGGTGCCGTCATATTGCTGGAACAGCCAGGAGAGGGTGCCGGAGAAGATGCCGGAGACCCCCTGAATGCGGTCGCCACTCTGGCGCAGCATCTGGATGCTGGACTGGATCGGCAGACCGGCGCCCACGGTGGCGTTATAGCGCCACTGCACCTGATGGTCGCGACAGGTCTGCTTGATGCGCTGGTAGAACTCGCTGTCAGCCGCACCGGCAAACTTGTTGGCGGCGATGATGTGAATGCCGAGCTGGGCAAAGTCCGGGTAGTAGCGGCTCACCGTCTCGCTGGCAGTCATGTCCAGCGCAATCAGCGCATCAAAGCCGTGCTGCTCAAGCTGGGAGAGCAACTCCGGCCAGATCAGCGGTTTGGGGTTGAAGTTGTCCTGTACCTTGAGGGGGTTGAGCCCCTCTTCATCCAGCAGGCCCCCTTCCGAGCTGAACACCCCGTAGAGGGTGAGCGCCAGATGGAGTTCATGTTCGAGGCGGGCCTTTTCCCGGGCGTAGAGGCTCAGCCAGTGGCCACCGATATTGCCCTTGCCGAACACCACCAGTCCGACCCGGGTCGGGCGGCTGAACAGGGCGCTGTGCAGGGCGATCAGCAGCGGTTCCAGTACCACCTGACGCACGACGGCCACCAGACTCAGGCCATCTCGGGCCACCTGGACGAACTCCAGCGGTTGATCTGCCAGCAGCTGATAGAAGCGGTGGCACTGCTCCGCGTTGTCGGTGACACCGGCGCCGACCAGCGCCACCAGACTGTACCCCTCTTTCTGGATCAGGCCGGTGAAGCTCCCTTGCAGCTGGAAGTCCCGCAGCAGCTCGAAGGCTCCTTGTGCCACTTCGAGGGTGTAGGCGAGGCGCAGGATCCGGCGATCCGGCTGGCGCTGCAGGGTGAGCGGGTTGAGACGGTGACGGGCCAGATGGGCCTCGATGGTGGCCACCGTCTGTTCATAGTTGGTTTGCGGCAGCACCTTCAGCTCGATGAGCGCGATCTGATCCACCGAGGAGACGATGCGGGCGCCGCCGGAGCGGGGGGCGCGGCGCAGGATGTGGGTACAGCCCTCGTCCGGGTTGTAGCTGCAGCGCAAAGTGAGGCGCTGGCGGCTGTCGGCCACCGGTTGCAGGGTACGCGAGTGCAATACCGAAGAGCCAAGACGGGCCAGCTCGTTCGCTTCCGCGAGGCTCAGGCGCTCCAGCAGACGCGCTTCTTTCACCCGACGCGGGTCGGCGCTGTAGACCCCGGCCACGTCGCTCCAGATGGTGGTGGATTCGCCGTCTGCCAGCAGTGCCAACAGGCTGGCGCTGTAGTCGGAACCGTTGCGACCGAGCAGCAGGGAGCGCCCCTCCATGTCGGCGGCGATAAAGCCGGTCACCACGATGCGACCGGCATGCTCCGCCAGCCGCGCCTTGAGCAGCTCGCTGGAGAGGGCAGTATCTACCTTGACCAGAGCACCATCCTCGGCGCGCAGGAAGCTGCGGGCATCGAGCCAGATAGCCTTGTCGCCACGGCTGGTGAGCAGGGCTGCCAGCAGGCGCGCCGACCACACTTCGCCAAAAGCGAGCAGGCCGTTGCGGGCGAAGCGATCAAACTGCCCCTCCAGCGTTTTGGCGATCAGCTGCATGTCGTCGGCCAGCTGTTTGCTCAGGTCGAGCTGCAGTTCCCCTTCCAGCAGGCCGTCGATCAGGCTCTGCTGATAGGCCTGCAGGGCCGAGATGGCTTCGCCAGCAGCTTCGTCCCCCGCTTCGGCCAGCTCCACCAGCTGGATCAGCCGGTTGGTGGTCTTGCCGGCGGCGGAGACCACGATCAGTTCATCCCCGCCCACCTGTTGTTCAACGATACTGGCGACCCGGCGATAACAGACCGGATCCGCCAGACTGCTGCCACCAAATTTGTGGACGTGACGTCGCTTCAAGCCTGCTTCTGTTGCCACCGCGATCTCTCCTTGTTGCTGCTGTTCCATTACTTTGCTACCTGTTCTGCCTGCTGCGCCTGTGCAAAAGCCTGAGCCAGATCGGCCACCAGGTCTTCACCGTGTTCAATACCGACCGACAACCGCAGCAGTTGGGCGCTGATGCCTGCTGCCTGCTGCGCAGCCGGGGTCATGGCCCTGTGGGTCATGCTGGCCGGATGGGCCACCAGACTCTCCACTCCGCCGAGAGACTCGGCCACCGAGAAGAGGGTGAGGGCCGCGAGGAAGGCGCGAATGCCCGCCTCGTTGCAATCGAGTTCAAAACTTAGCATGGCGCCGAAGCCGGACTGTTGACGGCGCGCAATATCGTGGCCCGGATGGTTAGGCAGGCTGGGGTGATAGATGCGTTTCACCAGCGGCTGCTGTTGCAGGAAAGCGAGGATGCGATCGGTGTTCTCCTGATGGGTGCGCAATCTGGGGGCCAGAGTGCGCAGGCCGCGCAGGGTGAGGTAGGAGTCGAACGCCCCGGAGGTGAGCCCCAGACAGTTGGCCCACCACACCAGCGACTCGGCCAGCTCGGCCTCCTTGGCAATCGCCACTCCGCCCACCACGTCGGAGTGACCGTTGATGTACTTGGTGGTTGAGTGCACCACCACATCGGCACCGAGTGCCAGCGGTTGTTGCAGCAGGGGAGATAGGAAGGTGTTGTCCACCACCACCTGTGCACCCACCTCGTGGGCGGCGCTGGCGATGGCGTTGATATCCACCACTCGTAGCAACGGGTTAGAGGGGGTCTCGACCCACACCAGCGCAGGTTTTTGCGCCAATGCGGCGGCCAGAGCTGCCTCATCGCCCTGATCGACAAATTGCACCCGGTAGTGGCCCTTGGCCGCCAGATACTCGAACAGCCTCCAGGTGCCGCCGTAGCAGTCGTGGGGGGCGATCAGCAGATCTCCCGCCTTGAGCAGGGCGGTGGTGACCAGATGGACGGCGCCCATGCCGGTGCCGGTGACCACGGCGCCCGCGCCCCCTTCCAGCGCCGCCAGCGCGTCCGCAAGATTGGTGCGGGTCGGATTGCCGGAGCGGGCATAATCGTATGGACGGGGCTCGCCAAAGTCGGCAAAGGTGTAGTTGCTGGAGAGGTAGATGGGGGGCACCACGGCACCGTGCTGCTGGTCTGTCTCAATCCCGGTGCGAACCGCCAGGGTGGCCTTGTGGGTCATGTTTCTCTCCTTGATCTCTCTGGACGGTGGCCGCTGCTGCTTTTGCCACACGCAATCGTGCCAATGCTGGCATCATGATGAACCACACTACGCCAGCTTAAAAAAGCCGTCAACACTTCCAGACGTCTAAATGGCTTTGCTGTTGGATTGCCATTAATTTCCTTAAGGGTTAAAATCCGCGCTCACGGCCAAACGAGAACAGGTGAGTCATGGGAACAGAGTGGAACGGCGACTACGTCAGCCCCTACGCGGAACACGGTAAGAAGAGCGAACAGGTCAAGAAGATTACCGTCTCGATCCCGCTCAAGGTGTTGAAAGTGTTGACCGATGAGCGCACCCGCCGTCAGGTGAACAACCTGCGTCATGCGACCAACAGCGAACTGCTCTGTGAAGCCTTCCTGCACGCTTTCACCGGCCAGCCGCTCCCTTGCGACGAAGATTTGCGCAAGGATCATCCGGACAGTGTCCCTGCCGAAGCGCGTGCCATCATGGAAGCGCTGGGCAAAGAGATCGAAGATTTCGATCAAGAGTAAGCGATTTGCAATGCACAAGAGGCGACCCACGGGTCGCCTCTTGTCGTTTCGCCTAGCGGGTCAGAATGCTACCCCAGGCGAGATCCGGATCCCCCATCACGATAAAGTCTGGGTTCTCCAGCGACTCGGTTTCGTTGTAACTGAGCGGCTGCAACGCCAGGCTGAGGATACGGCCACCGGCCGCCTCGACGATGCACTGGGCGGCGGCGGTGTCCCACTCGCCGGTGGGGCCGAGCCGCACGTAGCAATCGGCCGCCCCTTCCGCCACCAGACAGGATTTGAGGGAGCTGGAACCGAGCGGGATCAGCTCGTAGTTGATGGCCGGGTTGAGACGGCGGGTGAGGTTATCCAGCTTCTGGCGGCGGCTGATGGCCACCACCAGCGAGTCGGGCTGGTTGTGCTCATGGTGTATGGCACTGATGGGCAGCACCTCGCCATTCACCTCCTTGAAGGCGCCGTAGCCGCGCACCGCCCAGTAGAGCACGTCAGATTCGGGGGCATAGATGACCCCGAGCACCGGTACATTGTCCCGCACCAGCGCGATCAGGGTGGCGAAGTCGCCGCTGCCCGCGATGAATTCGCCAGTGCCGTCGAGGGGATCCACCAGCCAGTACTGCCGCCAGTTGGATCGTTGGCTGAAGGGGATGTCGGCCGCCTCTTCGGTCAGCACCGGCACATGGGGGGTGAGCGCCGAGAGCGCCTGTTTGAGGTAGGCATCGGCAGCAAGATCGGCACTGGTGACCGGGGTCGCATCCTCCTTCAGCTGACGCTCGAACTGACCGCCGTGATAGATTTCGTGAAGGATACGTCCCGCTTCGCGGGCGATCTCCTTGACCCCTGGCACCCAGGCCAACAACTCCTGCATCTTGTTATCCTCTGTTTTTATTGCCTTTGCCCACGTTCGGGCTAGTTTTCCTGCTCCGCCAGCCACTTCTGAGCCAGCAGCAGAGCACTGATGCTGCGCGACTCGGTGAAGTCGGAACGCGCCAGCAATTCGTCGAGCCGGTTGAGGGGCCAGGGGATCACCTCGAGGGGCTCTGGCTCGTCGCCGATCCGCTGCTCGGGGAAGAGATCCCGGGCCAGCAAAATATCCATCCGGCTGGAGAAGTAACCGGGCGCCAGCGACACCTGCTTGAGCAGGGTCAGGCTGTTGGCGCCAAAGCCCGCTTCCTCCATCAGCTCCCGGTTGCCCGCCTCGAAGGCATTCTCGCCCGGGTCGATCAGCCCCTTGGGAAAGCCCAGCTCGTAGGAGTGGGTGCCCGCCGCGTATTCGCGCACCAGCAGCATGGTGTGGGCATCGAACAGCGGCACCACCATGACGGCGCCCCGGTTGCCACCGCGCATCCGCTCGTAGACCCGTTCTTCGCCGTTGGAGAATTTGAGGTGTAGCGATTCCACCTTGAACAGTCGGCTCTCGGCGACGATGTCGGCCTTGAGGATCTCCGGCTTGCTCTTGGGGTGATCCAGTTGGTCGGCAGAGATGTGCTCGGGTTTGCTCTTGTGGGGGTCGCTCATCGGACGCTGGCTGCTCGTTAAAAAATCGTGCTTCAAGAGTAAACGACTCTCACACCGAACACCACGGGCCAGGGAGGGCAAAGGGGGAGGAAAAATCCGCTATATTGCCGCCCCGTTTTTCGTTGTTCGTTGTTCGTGACCCGTACAAGAGGCCCAATGCCACACACCCGCGCCACCAGCTTGGCCTGGCAGCCGCTCGTCATCTGAATCTGTTCAAACGAGAGAGGGCTGCATCATGCAGCCCTCTCAGATTGCTGACAAAGCCAAAATCGTCATCGTAACGCATTGATTTTACTTGATGAGAAAACCCTGTTTTTCTGAAATTAGGGGGTTTTTCAATAGTCTGAGAGGGCTGCATCATGCAGCCCTCTCTGTATCTGAAATCTGGCGGTGGAACATCACAGCTCCCGAAACGGTCGCCGCTTCTCCTCTTCGATGACGATCGCCTCCAGATTGGCGACCCGCTCCTGCAGCTCCCTGATGACTATATCCTGCCTGCCGAGGCGGTCGGTGATGCGGGCATCCCCCATCTGATAGCGGGCCCGCTTGCCGAGATATCCGAACAATACGCTGATAAATACGATCAGGACTATGCCTGTCCACATGGTCATGTCACGACTCCTTGTCGTCTATAAACGGCGAAAACGCTGATGAGGTTTGCTCTGTTTTCTCATAGCCGCCAATTGGCCGCAATGGGGCCCGTTTTGCCTTTGTGATGCAGTTGGCTATTGCTGCCACAGTGGTCGTCCGACCCAGAGCGCCCACAGGGTCAGGTGCAGCAGCACGATAAACCAGAAGACCAGCCGATAGCTGCGCTTCTGGGTCTTGTGGCGCAGCCACTGGCGCGCCACCAGCGCTCCCGGCCAACCACCGCACAGCTCCAGCAGATGCAGGCGGGATTCGGGAATGCGCCACTGCCCGCGCACTGCCTGCCGCTTGTCCCAGGCGTAGGCGGCCACCGTCAGCAGGCTCATGGTGAGCAGCACGGCCAGCGGCCACCACTGCCGGCCGTCGAGGCCGAGCCAGAGGGCGGCGCCCAGTGGCAGCAGCGCCAGCGCCATCATTGGGCCAACTCCCAGCAGCGCTCCTCATCCTGCTTGAGGGTGCGGATCACCTTGGCCGGATTGCCCACCGCCACCGAGTCGGCCGGGATATCGCGCGTTACCACGGCGCCGGCGCCAATGATGGAGCGCGGCCCTATGGTGACGCCGGGGCAGATGATGGCGCCGCCACCAATCCAGCAGTCGTCACCGATCCGCACCGGCTTGTTGTAGGCGGTCCAGTTGCGCCGCTCCAGATAGTTCATGGTGTGGGTGGCGGTGTAGATCTGCACGTTGGGGGCCAGCAGCACATGGCTGCCGATGTGCACTTCGCCCACGTCGAGAATGGTGACATTGAAGTTGAAGAAGGTCTTCTCGCCGATATGGATGTTGCGGCCAAACTCGCAGGTAAACGGCGTGCTGATCCAGCAGGAGTCGGGGTAGTGGCCAAACAGCTCGCGGCAGATCTGCTGGCGCAGAGGGGCATCGCCCGCCGGTGAACCGTTGAGTTTGGCCAGCAGCGCTTGACCGCGGATCCGGTCGTTGGCTATCTCCTCGCTCTGGCTATCCAGCGCCCCGCCTGCCAGTACCTTGTCCCAGTCGCTCGCCATCGCTACCTCCTCATGCTGCAAGAGCAGGCAGTATACGTGACAAGCGGGAGGGGCGTCAGTCTGTCACTTATGGCAGGTGATCCCGGTCAACCTGCTGGCCAGATAAGGGGCAGGATCAGCAGAGCCGAGACGAAGTAGGGCAACAATACCCGCAGTCCCAGACTACGGCCGCCTATCACCAGCGCCAGCATCCCCTTCACCAGCGAGTTGACCAGTCCGGCCAGCAGGATGCCGCGAGCGGCCACCTCCAGCGCCAGCTCCTTGTGAGAGAGCTGGGAGAGCGACAGCGTGATGGCGTCCACGTCGGTGATGCCCGACACCAGCGCTAGTAGATAGACCCCGGAGTTGCCCACCTTGCTCTGCAGCAGAGTCGCCATAAAGCCGATCAGTGCCAGCAATAAGCCGAACTTGATGGCGGTGGCCAGATCGAGCGGGTTGCTGGTTTCCGGTTTTACCGGGCCGTCGGTCAGCTCCTCGCGCTGACGCCAGAACCAGAAGGCGAAGCCGTAGACGGTGGCGGCCAGCAGCAACAGGGGGGCGACGAGACGCATCGCCAGTTCGCTGTGAATGAGCAGCACCAGCACCAGCAGCCGCAACCACATGGTGGCTCCCGCCAGCAGGATGCCGGTGGCCAGCAGTCGCTCCAGTCCGCCCTGCTCCTTGTTGAGGCGTGCAAACTGCAATGTGAGGGCGGTGGAGGAGGCCAGTCCCGCCAGTATGCTGGTGAGCACCAGCCCGGCGCGGGTGCCGAGCAGCCGCACCGCGAAGTGGCCACAAAACGAGATGCCGGCAATCACCACCACCATCAACCAGATCTTGAAGGGGTTGAAGGCATCGAGGGGCCCCATCTCCTCGTTGGGCAGCACCGGCAGCAGCACCAGCGAGATAAGCAGAAAGCGCAGGGTGGCGTGAAACTCGGTTTCGCTCAGAAACAGCATCCCCTGCTGGATCTGCCCCTTCAAGCCCATCAACAGGGCGGCCAACACGGCGCAGGCGACCGCCTCGCTCGGGCTCAGCAGTACCGACATCAGCCCCAGCAAATAGGTGAGCAGCATGGCTACCGAGCTGGTGAGGCCGAACTCCCCTTGCCAGCGTTGGGCCAGCCAGACCGAGAGGCCGCAGCCGGTCACCACCGCCAGCAGGCCGAGCAGCGGCAGCCAGGGTCCCAGGGTGGGCAGCAGCAAACCGCACACCCCGCCGAGCAGGCCGATAAGGCCGTAGGTACGCATCCCGGCGATGCGCTGGTTATCCCCCAGCTGGCGCACCTGCCAACCCCGCTCCAGTCCAATGATGAGGCCGATGGCCAGCGAGACCAGGGCACCGTTGACCGGTTCTGCATTGATCCACATAACGACTTCCTTTTCGTCATCTGCCTGCCTTGTTCCCATGATGGCACAGCGAGCAAGGGGCCAGAGGGGCATGGCTCACAGAGTTTGCGTCCGGCTCCCGGTGCGGGTGGCTGAGTTGATATGAGCAAAAGAGATAAGCAAAGAGTTATTTCTTTCTTCTGGGCATAACAACTCCACGGCATGCTGTTCTCAACCCAACAAGATATGGAGTATCACCATGAAACTGCGAATGACCGCCCTGACCCTGCTCTCTCTGCTGGCATTTGGTCAGGCCAATGCCGCCGAGATCCGTCTGCTCAACGTCTCTTACGATCCGACCCGCGAGCTGTTTCAGGAGTACAACGCCGCCTTTGCCAAGGAGTGGAAGGCCAAAACCGGCGACGACGTGGTGGTGAGCCAGTCTCACGGTGGCTCCGGCAAGCAGGCCCGCGCTGTGGTGGATGGACTGGAGGCCGACGTGGTATCGCTGGCGCTGGCCTACGATGTCAACGCCATCGCCAAGGAGGGGCTGACCGCTGCCGACTGGCAGAGCCGCCTCGGCAACAACGCCTCGCCCTATACCTCCACCATTGTCTTCCTGGTGCGCAAGGGCAATCCCAAGCAGATCAAGGATTGGGATGATCTGGTGCGCAAGGATGTCGCCATCGTGACTCCCAACCCCAAGACCTCCGGCGGGGCACGCTGGAACTATCTGGCCGCCTGGGGCTATGCCCTGAAGAAGAGCGGCAGTGAAGAGGGGGCCAAGCAGTTTGTCGGCGATCTCTTCAAGAACGTGAAGGTGCTGGACTCAGGCGCCCGCGGTGCCACCACCAGCTTTACCGAGCGCGGTCTCGGTGACGTGCTGCTGGCGTGGGAGAACGAAGCCCTGCTGGTGCTTGGTCAGGCGGGGGCCAGCGACAAGTTCGAGCTGGTGGTGCCTTCGGTCTCCATTCTGGCGGAGCCGCCGGTCGCGGTGGTGGACAAGGTGGCCAAGAAGCACGGTACCGAAGCGGTGGCCAAGGCCTATCTCGATTATCTCTACTCTGACGAGGGGCAGCATATCGTCGCCAAACATCACTATCGCCCCAGCAACCCGGCGATCCTGAAGGAGACGGCAGCCCAGTTCCCGCAGCTTGCCTTCTTTACCGTCAAGGATCTGGAAGGGGATTGGGAGAAAGCCCAGAAGAAACACTTCGCCCAGGGCGGTCTGTTTGACCAGATCTATCAGCCGGGTCGTTGATAGTTTCGTTATCCATCACTGAACTGGCCCCTGTGCCAGCCGATAGGAGCACCAAGATGAACAAGATCCTCCTGGTTCCCGGTCTGCACAACAGTGGGCCGGATCACTGGCAGAGCCGCTGGCACGATCATTTTCCCCAATGGCAGCGGATGACCGGGCTACCGTGGGACAAGCCGGACCTCAGGGTCTGGAGTGCCAAGCTGGCGAGCAAGCTGAAGAGTCGCCGCAGCCGGGTCCATCTGGTGGCCCACTCTTTCGGCGCCCTGACCGCCATCGCGGCGGCCCGCTTGCAGCCGGAGAAGGTGGCCTCGATCTTTCTGGTGGCGCCCGCCGATCCCGCCCATTTTGGCATTGCGGATGAGGCCTTGGCCGGGCCGCTGCAGGTATCGGCCCAGCTGGTGGCCAGCCGCAACGATCCCTGGATGAGCTTCGAGCGAGCCGAATACTGGAGTCGCCAGTGGCAGGTACCGCTGTTCGATGCCGGTGAGGCGGGCCATATCAATGCCCAGTCAGGTCATGGGGACTGGCATCAGGGGCTGCATTTGCTGGGGGCTCTCTATCGCCGTGGTGAGCTGGTGGTGGCTCCGGTCAAGGCCTCATCGCCCCGGCCGGTCGTACTGGGCTTTCGCTAGGTATCTGTGAAGTGGTTGGAGGGTTGGCGGGCGCGCTGTTCGCTGGCTACTCCATGCCCCCGTTCTTTGAATGCTCCGCTCCGTATTGCTCCATTTCTTAGGTCTTTTATTTATATAAAAGACCTTTTTTTATTTGGATCGCTCTAAAAGCCTTGTCCCACCGTTGTTAGATAAAAAAGTAATTAGCAAAGTCGCAAATGGTGTTTGTTGCCGATGAGGGGAGTGAGCAGAATCACCATATCGAAAATTCTTCATAACAGATGGATGTGTTATGCGATTTGGTTCTTATTCTGTCCTGCCCGGTTTTGGCCCCACCTTGGGGTTCAGCCTGCTCTATCTGGGCCTGCTGGTGCTGTTGCCGCTCTCGGCCCTGGTGCTGTTTGCGATCAACAACCTGACCGCCGCCGAGTTCTGGCAGGTGATCGGTTCACCCCGGGTGCTCGCCTCCTTTCGCCTGAGCTTCGGTGCGGCCTTTGTCGCGGCGCTGCTCAACAGCCTGTTTGGCCTGATCCTGGCCTGGATCCTGGTGCGTTACACCTTCCCCGGTCGTCGTCTGGTGGATGCGCTGATCGACCTGCCATTTGCCATGCCGACCGCTGTATCCGGCATCGCCCTGTGCGCCATCTTCGCCCCCAACGGCTGGATCGGCCAGTTGCTGGCGCCGCTCGGCATCCAGCTCGCCTATAACCCCATTGGGGTGGTCATCGCACTCACCTTTATCGGATTGCCGTTTGTGGTGCGTACCCTGCAGCCGGTGCTGCGGGAGGCTGAAACCGAGCAAGAGGAGGCGGCCGCCAGCCTCGGCGCCGATCGCTGGCAGACCTTTCTGCGAGTGCTCTGGCCCACCCTGGTGCCTGCACTGCTGACCGGTTTTGCGCTGGCGTTTGCCCGCGGGGTGGGGGAGTACGGCTCCGTCATCTTTATCGCCGGCAACCTGCCGATGGTCTCGGAAATCGCGCCGCTGATGATCATGAGCCACCTGGAGGAGTACGACTATGCCGGCGCCTCTGCCATCGCCGTGGTGATGCTGCTGATTTCGTTCATTTTGTTACTGCTAATCAACAAGTTGCAGGCCTGGAGCTGGTCTCGCATCGGAGGGAGCCGGATATGAGTTCATCTGCTATCGCCATTGAGGCGGCCTCTGTGGAGGCGACCCCTGCTCGCAAGGCACCGGTCGTGATCCGTGAACCCCAGTGGGTCAAGTGGCTGCTCATCACGGTCGGTTTGGGCTGGTTTGCCGCCCTGTTGCTGCTGCCGTTGGCCACCGTCTTTATTCAGGCGCTGAGCCCCGGGCTAGCCTTCTTCTGGCACGCTATCAGCGAGCCGGATGCCCTGAGCGCCCTCGGTCTGACCGCGTTGGTGACCCTCTGCGCCGTTCCACTCAATCTGCTGTTCGGGATCGCGGCGGCCTGGGCTATCGCCCGTTTCCGCTTCCACGGTCGGCAGCTGCTCATCACCATCATCGATCTGCCCTTCTCGGTGTCGCCGGTGATCGCCGGTCTGATGCTGGTGTTGATGTTCGGCAGCCGCGGCTGGTTTGGTGACTGGCTGAGCGAGCACGACATCAAGATCATCTTCGCCACCCCGGGGATCATCCTGGCCACCACCTTCATTACCGTGCCCTTCGTGGTGCGCGAACTGCTGCCCCAGATGGAGGCGCGCGGCCCGGAAGAGGAAGAAGCCGCCATCATGCTGGGGGCTAGCGGTCTGCAGATGTTCTGGCGCGTCACCCTGCCCGGCATTCGCTGGAGCCTGATGTACGGCCTGCTGCTCTGTACCGCCCGCGCGGTCGGGGAGTTTGGCGCGGTGTCGGTGGTCTCCGGCCATATTCGCGGCCAGACCAATACCCTGCCGCTGCATATCGAGATCCTCTACAACGAGTACCAGACCGGCGCCGCCTTTGCGGTGGCAAGCCTCTTGGCTCTGTTCGGGATCTTTACCCTGCTGGGTGAAACCCTGTTGGCCCGGCTGCGTGCCCAGCCCACCAAATCTCACTGATCACCGTTTTAAAGAGGCAGCCATGAGCATTCAGGTTCAACAACTCAACAAGCATTTCAATCAGTACGCGGCGCTGGCAGACATCAACCTCGACTTTCACGACGGTGAGCTGGTGGCGCTGCTCGGCCCCTCCGGCTGTGGCAAGACCACTCTGCTGCGGATCATCGCCGGGCTGGAGCAGGCCGACTCTGGCCACGTCATCATCCGTGGCGAGGATGCCTCGGATCTCCATGTGCGCGAGCGCAACGTCGGCTTCGTGTTCCAGCACTATGCCCTGTTTCGCCATATGACGGTGTTTGAGAACGTGGCGTTTGGCCTTAGAGTCAAACCGCGCAGCGAGCGCCCGGCCGAGGCGGCCATTCGCGCCCGGGTCAAGGAGCTGCTGGATCTGGTGCAGCTCAGCCATGTGGCCGAGCGCTATCCGACCCAGCTCTCCGGCGGTCAGCGTCAGCGGGTCGCGCTGGCTCGCGCGCTGGCGGTGCAGCCCAAGGTACTGCTCTTGGATGAGCCCTTCGGTGCCCTCGATGCGCAGGTGCGCAAGGAGCTGCGTCGCTGGCTGCGCGAGCTGCACGACGAGCTGCACGTCACCAGTCTGTTCGTGACTCACGATCAGGAAGAGGCGCTGGAGGTAGCGGATCGGGTGGTGCTGATGAATGCCGGACGGGTCGAGCAGATCGGCACCCCGGCCGAGGTCTACGACCAGCCCGCCAGCTCCTTCGTCCACAGCTTCCTCGGCAGTGTGAACCAGTTCCGCGGTCGGGTGGCGGAGCAGGGATTCGGTGTCGGCGAGCAGCTGCTCGGCGGGCCGTCGGCTTCCCATCTGGCTCACGGCAGTGCCGCCATCGCCTATGTCCGCCCCCATGAACTGGAGATCTTGCCAGCCGATGCGCCGGGCGGGATCCGCGCCACCATTACCCGTCTGCTGCCCATGGGGCCACGCATTCGGGTGGAGCTGCGTGGTGACGGTGAGACCAAAGGGGCTCACTATGAGGCGGAGCTGAGCAAGGAGGCGGCCAAGCTGTTTGCCCCGGGTCAGGGGGTGAAGCTGGTGGCCAGACAGGCGCAGTTCTATCCCGACTATCAGATTTGATGCTGTGTTGCGGGCGGTGTGGCCGCCCGGTTCAGGCTGTCAGCCGGGCATGATCCGGCCAAATAACAAAAATGAGAGGGGCGAGCAGATTGTGTCGCCCACTCTTCGCAGGAGGCGACAAGGTGAATTTCCAGCAGTTACGTATTATCCGGGAGGCAGCGCGGCGGGATTACAACCTGACCGAGGTGGCCAACGCCCTTTTTACCTCGCAATCCGGGGTGAGTCGCCATATCCGCGAGCTGGAAGAGGAGCTCGGTATCGAGCTCTTTATCCGCTACGGTAAGCGGCTGCTCGGTATGACCGAGCCAGGCAAGGAGCTGCTGGTGATTGCCGAGCGCATTCTCAATGACGCCAACAACATCCGCAAACTGGCCAGCACCTTTGCCAACCGCGACTCGGGCCGCTTGCTGGTGGCGACCACCCATACCCAGGCCCGCTATGCCCTGCCGCGGGTGGTGAAGGCGTTTCGCGAGCAGTTTCCGCTGGTGCAGCTGGAGCTGCGTCAGGGCAGCCCGGAGGAGATAGTGCGGCTGGTGCAGACCGGCGAGGTGGATATCGGCATCAGCAGCGAGCAGCTAGACAAAAGCGAAGGGGTGGTGGCATTCCCCTACTACCGCTGGCACCACAATATCGTGGTGCCCGAGCAACATCCGTTGGCAGGCGAGCGGGATCTGACGCTGGCGGCGCTGGCCAACTGGCCTATCGTCACCTATCAAGCCGGGTTGACCGGGCGGGTGCGGGTGGATGAAGCCTTTGCTGCGGCTGGCATCGAGCCGCAGATCCTGCTGACGGCGCAGGACTCCGATGTCATCAAGACCTATGTCGAGCTGGAGATGGGGGTCGGCATACTGGCCGACATGGCGTTCGACACCCAGCGCGATCAGGGGCTGGTGCAGCTCGATGGCAGCCATCTGTTTGCCCCCCACACCGCCTGGATTGGCCTCAAGCAGGGGCAGTTCCAGCACAACTTTGCCTGGCAGTTTATCCAGCTCTGCAACCCTGAGCTGGCGCTGGCGGATATTCAGGCCCGCGCCATGGGCAGCGAGCCGGGGATCGACTTCCAGATTTGAGCCGGCGAGGGATGCAAAAAGAGGATCCAGGGAGGGATTGATGGTACCGCGCTGGCTCTGCTCAGCGGTCGCGTGTCTGGGTGCTCAGTTTGCACCAGCGCGGGCTGCCAACCGAGGCGATCTGTCCATCCAGCGGGCCGGATTGCAGGATGCCTGATGGTCCTTCCACGCTCAGACGTTCCCATTGCACGCCACCACACTGGGCATTTTTGCCCGACTGGCACAGCTAGTTACGGCCATCCGGTTGGCTGATACTGCGTTGATCCGCGGCTCACGGTGATATCACCGAGCTGGAACATGATTAAATCCTCATTATCCCGTTTATGGTGGCTCTCTACCGCTACAACAAGTTTATTGAAGTTAATAATCCATTTACTTGCACTCCCTTTCTGACCTATCTCAAATGCGTGTTTTAACAACAGCATAGCCAGCAGACAGTACGCCCCATTTTTTGGTAGCGTGTTGATGCGCATCCCTGCGCAACTTTTGCCAAAGAGTGTCAATGGTTTGGCATTTCATCAAAAAAAGGAGTGGGCCCCGCTGCGGGTGATCCCATCACAAGAGGGAATTTATGAGTTCCATTGCCAGGAATTACTTCAACCAGCTCAACGCCGACTACCTGCAGGTACACAGGCGCAAGGAGGATCTGTTCTGGTCCACCTATATGGGCACCAGCGACGATCAGGCCGGCTTCACCGCGGCCGAGCAGGCCTACAAGGCCTTTTGTGCCAATCCGGCCCGTCTGCCCGCGTTGCGGGAGATGCTGGCGCAGGCCGCAGAGGATGATCTCAAGCGCGGTCTGCAAGGCTGGATCGCCTTCTTCGAATGCAATGTCATCGAGGATCCGGCCGCCGCCGCCCTGATGGATGAGCTGGTGGCAGCCGAGGCTGATCTGTTCGCCCGCCGCAAGGGGCTGAAACTGACTCTGCTGGATGAGCAAGGCCAGCAGGTCGCAGGCAGCTTGCCTGCCGCCAGTACCTCGCTCGCCGCCAGCCCGAACGAGGCGGTGCGCCAGAGCGCGCTCGCCATGTTCCACACCCTGGAGCAGTGGGTGGTCGGCAACGGTTTTCTCGAGGTGGTGGCGATCCGCAACCGCTTTGCCCGCGCCATGGGCTATCGCGACTACTTCGACTACAAGGTGCGCAAGAACGAGCAGATGAGCCCGGAGCAGCTGTTCACCATCCTCGACGACTTTATTGCCCGCACCGACGCCCGGCTGCAGCAGAGTCTGGCCGAGCTGAAGGCCGCCAAGGGTGAGGCGGCGCTGCTGCCCCACAACCTGCGCTACGCCATCAGTGGCGATGTGACCCGTCAGCTCGACCCTTATGTGCCCTTCTCGCGGGCGCTGAAGGATTGGGTCGAGAGCTTCCGCCGTCTCGGCATCCAGTATCGCGGCGCGACTCTGACGCTGGACTTGCTGACCCGGGAGGGGAAATACGAGAACGGCTTCTGCCACGGCCCGGTGCCGAGCTTCTTCCAGCAGGGTGAGTGGATACCGGCGGTGGTCAATTTCACCAGCCTGGCCGATCCGGCGCAGGTGGGCAGCGGCTGGAACGGCCTCAATACCCTGTTCCACGAGGGGGGCCACGCGGCGCACTTTGCCAATGTCACCGGCAACGCCCCCTGCTTCTCACAGGAGTTTCCGCCTACCTCCATGGCCTATGCCGAGACTCAGTCGATGTTCTGCGACAGCCTGCTGGACGATGCCGACTGGCTCAAACGTTACGCCAGAAATGCGGCGGGAGAGGCAGTTCCCGATGCCCTCATCAAGGAGATGATCGCCGCACGCCAGCCGTTTCGGGCCTTCAACGAGCGCCAGATTGCGCTGGTGGCCTATTTCGAGCGGGATCTCTACGCCATGGCAGAGAGCGAGCGTACTCCCGAAGCTGTGCTGGCGCTGGCCCGCCAGTGGGAGCGTCAGATTGTCGGGGTAGAGAGCCCACGCCCGCTGCTGGCCATTCCGCACCTCCTTAATCAGGAGTCGGCCTGTGCCTATCACGGCTACCTGCTGGCGCTGATGGCGGTGGAGCAGACCCGCGCCTTTTTCCTGAAACGGGATGGCTACCTCACCGACAACCCGCGTATCGGGCCGGATCTGGCCGCCCACTACTGGGGGCCGGGCAACGGCATGACTCACGATGAGACCCTGCGCAGCCTGACTGGCGAGGGGTTTAGCGCGGTGCCGCTGGCCGAGGCATGCAACCTAAGCGCCGCCGAAGCCTGGCAACAGGCGCAGGCCTGCATGGCTGCCGCGCAGCAGCGCCCCGCGGCGGGTGAGGGAAGCACGCTCGACGCCCATATTCGGGTGGTACACGGCGCCGAGCTTATCGCCGACAACCGCGAGTCGGAAACCCGTATGCTGGCAGACTTCGACGCGTGGATTACCCGGCGCTACTTTGCTGGAGACGTCAGAGAGACGCTGAGCCGCGTGCCGTAAATGATGTGATGGAGGCAGGCTTGTTCTGAATAGGCAATTGGCAGGAGGGGTGACCTTCCTGCCATTCTTTTTGTTCATTATTCACGATTCATCGATGACCTTATTTCCACAATTTTCACAGATGGCGTGGCGTTCAAAGCGATCCATGTTGGCCAGAAAGGGGCCGGCGGCCCAGCCGGTAATGAAGTCTTTGATAAAGGCTTTGCGCTTTTGCGCCGGTGTCAGCTGCTGGCCAAAGGATTTGTCGACCAGCACCACGACATGGTTGGTCTCGCGCTGACAGCTGGGGCTGACGCGTTTTTCGGTGGATGAAATCAAGGGGGCTCCTTGTCCGGAAGAGTGGGCTGCAGGTTTTCCACCGCAGATATGTAATGTCCCCATTTGATTCCTTTTTCTGGCAGGTCGTCAATCACAGCGGAGGTGGATTGTGCGCCATCCCCGATGAAGAGAGGCGTGCTAGCCTGCGTGATCACGAGGGGCCGTTCGGCCCCTCTGCTGTTGCCGTTTGTCACACATTGCCACACAAGCTTCCCCCTTTGGCAAAGTCTTGTGACCGGGCGGGTGTGTAATGGCGCCATGAGCGGGTAGATGAGACCCTGCAGCGATGGAACCAGGGAGCATGTTATGACGAGTAAACGGGTGTGGTGGCTGTTGCCGCTGCTGGCGGTCGGAGTCTGGTGGCTCGGTTATGCAGGGGACGCCAACGGGGTGTGGCCCTGGCGTCATGTGATGTTGCTGCTGACGGGCCTGCTGGGGCTGGCCTATATGGCGATTTCGCTGTTGCTGGCGTTGCGCCTGCCGCAGCTGGAGGTGTGGTGTGGTGGTCTGGACCGGATGTTGCGATTGCACCGCCAGACGGCCATCGGCGGCGCATTGGCACTGACCGCTCACTGGCTGCTGGTGGAGGCGCCCAAGTGGGCGGTCTCGGCGGGTTGGCTGAGCCGCCCCGCCCGACGTGGGGTCAGCGCTGCCGCAGCTGGGGCGGGAGCAGGCGCAGGTAATGGCGTCTCGCTCCATGCCCTTGGCAATAGCCTAGGGGAGTGGAGTTTCTATCTGCTGATCGCGCTGGTGGTTGTGAGCTTGCTGGCGCTGGTGAGTTATGGCCGTTTTCGACTGATCCACCGGCTGGCACCGCTTATCTATCTGGCGGGGTGGGGACACGGGCTCTGCCTGCTGCCTCAGGTGGGGGCCATGACACCAGTGGGGATCTCGATCTGGTTGATCGGTGGGCTAGGCGCTATCGGGGCCCTCTACTCCCTGCTGGGACAAGTGGGGGCGCGGAAGCGCCATCCCGGCCGGGTCGTTGCGGTACGGCCGCTGGCGGATCAGACCTGCGAGCTGACCATGCAGCTGGATCGACCGCTCGCCCATTACCGCCCGGGTCAGTTTGCCTTCTTCGAATTTGACGCCAAGGAGGGGCCGCATCCCTTTACCCTGGTGCGGGTGTCAGCGGATCGGCGCCAGCTGGTGATCGCGGTGCGGGCGCTCGGGGATCATACCCGTCAGCTGGTGGCAGAGGCGCGCACCGGGGATGAGGTGGTGGTGACCGGGCCCTATGGCGCTTTTGTCGCCCCGCAACGGGGAGGGCGAGCCCTCTGGCTGGGGGCCGGGATCGGTATCACGCCGTTTGTGGCCTGGCTGGAGGGGCTGGCTGCCCGTGGCGAGCGCGGCGAGGGGATCACCCTGATCCAGTGCGCGCCGGATCTGGCGGGGGCCGTTTACCACCAGCGGTTGGCCGAGCTCTGTCATCGCACCGGTGTGCGCTATCAGCTGCATCTGGACAAGGCGGCCGGGCGGCTGGATCTGGCCCGCATCGCGCAGGATGCACCTGAGCAGGTATGGTTTTGCGGGCCGGAGGGGATGGCAGATGCCCTGACCCGGTTGTTGCCGGACGGGCATCTGCATCGCGAACTGTTTCGCTTTCGTTGAGCCAGATGGGCGCTAATCGTGACTGGGGGCTGGCTGGCAACGGCTTGAGCGCGGCTTGTGCAGCCCCGGAGTCGGAATGCCGTCAGAGAGCCCCAGGCTCAGCTGGCGGTATTGCTGGCCATCGAACAGCCAGAGGCGGGTCAGCGAAGCGTTCGGCAAGCAGGCAGCGGCATGATGACATCCTGAATTCAGGTGCAATGGCGACCTATTTACCGCTCAGCAGCCTTATGGTCTGCCAGAAAATACAGCTATGTTTTTGTTCTAATTGTTAATTTCCCATGGCGGCGAGGGTTGTTCATAGGCGATTCACCGTTTATGGCCAAGATATGTTTCATTGGGTCTATTGAGTATTGATGGCGATCCCATATCATGGCGCTCGCTCGCCGCTCGGCGGGTATCGTTCAGATGATCTGGTAACAAGAAAAGCCCGCATCAGAGGCTTGTCGAGGGATGGAATGAGAGCCGTATTACTGTGTTTGTTGGGGCTTTGGCCCGCATTGAGTTTTGCCTTTACCGAAAAAGCCGATTTGGTGGTGGTCAAGAAGTCGACCTATAGCCTGACCCTGATGAAGGATGGCAAAGAACTGAAGCGCTACTGGATTGCTCTGGGCCCGGCGCCCAAGGGGCACAAGCAGCAGGAAGGGGATCAGCGTACGCCGGAAGGGCGCTACACCCTCGACTACAAGAAGACCAATTCCGGCTACTACAAAGCCATCCATATCAACTATCCGAACCTGGATGACATCAAGCGCGCCAATGAGCTGGGCGTTCATCCGGGTGGCATGATCATGATCCACGGCCAGCGCAACAGCATTGGCAACCGCAGGGTTCAGCCCTCCAACTGGACCAACGGCTGCATCGCCATGCTCAATCACGAGCTGGATGAGGTGTGGGATGCCATTGACCCGGGTACGCCCATCGTCATCGAGCCCTGATCCACGCAGCGGGTGCCTTGTCGGCAGACAAGGCACCCGTTCTGTTTGGGGTGTGATCCTCTCTCGCGGATGTCTTTTTGAGACATTCGCATTGTTGTGAATGTCACTTCAAAAAAAGCCTGCAAAAGGTGAGGATATGAGCTCTGTCCGTGAAGGAGTGTCCCATGTCTTTGACCGAAACCTGTCAGCGCATCGTGCGCGATCCCCATCTCTCCGCCGCCCAGAAGAGCCATGCACTGGCGCTGGCCGCTGAGAATGAGTTGCCCTACCCCGACCTGCCTGCCGCAGTCGCCGAGGCGATGGAGCAGGGATTTATCTGCGACATGTTCGAAGGGCACGCCCCCTACAAGCCGCGCTATGTGCTGCCGGACTATGAAAAATTCCTGAGTCAGGGCTCTGCCTGGCTGGAGCTGGCAGCGCCACAGGATTTCGACGAGGCGCTCAACGCCCTGCGCATCCTCTATCACCATGTCCCCTCCGTCACCGGCATGCCGGTCTGGCTGGGGCGGCTCGACCATCTGTTGCTGCCGTTTGTCAGGGATCTGGATGACGAGACCCTCTATCGCAAGCTGAAGGGGTTCTGGGTCTATCTGGATCGGGTGCTGCCGGACGCCTTCATGCACGTCAACATCGGGCCGGATGACAACCGCATCTGCCGCCTGATCCTGCGCATCGACAACGAGCTCAAGCAGGTGGCGCCGAACCTCACCTTCTTCCACGATCCCGAGCAGACCCCGGACAGCCTGCTGCTGCAGGCGGTGAAGAACATCGCCGAGTGCAGCAAGCCGCACATCGCCAACTATCCGATCCACCGCGACACCTTCGACGCCCGCGGTTTTGGCATCGTCAGCTGCTACAACGCCCTGCCGCAGGCCGGTGGTGCCAATACCCTGGTGCGTATCTCCCTCAAGCGGGTCGCCGAGCAGGCTCAGGGTATAGATGATTTCCTCGGCTGCCTGCTGCCCCACTACTGCCGTCTGGCCTCCCGGCTGATCGAGGCGCGTGCCGCTTTCCTCCATGATGAGTCCGGTTTCTTCGACAGCTTCCTGGTGAAAGAGGGGCTGCTGGATGAGGATCGTTTCGTCCCCATGTTCGGTATCTACGGCATGGCGGAAGCGGTCAATATCCTGATGGATAAAGAGAATCTGCCGGATCGCTACGGCCACGGCGAGGAGGCGAACCAGCTTGGCTATCGCATCTCGGCCCAGCTTTCTGCCTTTGTGACCAGCACCCCGCAGACACACGCCTGGGGTGGTCGCGCGCTGCTGCACTCACAGGGTGGCCTCAGCATCGATGTGGCTGTCACCCCCGGGGTGCGCATCCCCTACGGGCAGGAACCGGATCCCGCCAGCCATGTGTTGGCACTGGCACCGCACCATAGCTATTACCACTCGGGGATCAGCGAGATCCTGACCCTGGATCCCACCATCCGTCAAAACCCGCAGGCACTGCTGCAGCTCTGCAAGGGGGCGCTCGCCATCGGTATGCGCGAGTTCACCGCCAACGTAGCCGACAGCGATCTGGTGCGGGTGACCGGCTACATGATCCGCAAGAGCGACGTGGCCCGCTTCGCAGAGGAGGGGTCGCGGTTGCAGACCACCTGTCTCGGTGCCGAGGCGAGTGAAGTGACCGCCATTCGTCAGCGGGCACCGCGAGTGGTCGCTCACGAATCGACCATCGGCGAGTATTGAGTTCGCACCGATGGCGGATGTTTTGCCAACACGCAGCGCCCTGGTGAGCAGAGTGCTGCCGTTCTCCTGTGTCGACGGGCCGGGCAATCGGCTGGTGCTGTTTCTGCAAGGGTGCAACTTTCGTTGCCCCGGCTGCCACAACCCGCACACCATAGGGTTATGCGACGATTGTGGCGACTGCCTTGCGGTCTGCCCGAGTAGCGCCCTCTCCATGAGCGAAGGCAAGGTTCATTGGCAGGCGGCGCTCTGCACCGATTGCGACGCCTGTCTGGATGTCTGCCCCCGCAGTGCCAATCCCAAGACCGCCACCATGACGGTGGCCGACGTGTTGGCCCTGCTGCGCCGCTACGGCCCACTGCTGAGCGGGATTACCGTCTCCGGCGGTGAGGCGACCACCCAGCTTCCCTTTGTGGTTGCACTGTTTGGTGCAATCAAGGGGGCGCCGGATCTGGCCCATCTCACTTGCCTGCTCGACAGCAACGGCTCGCTGGCTGAAACCGGCTGGCAGCGGCTATTGCCGGTGCTCGACGGCGCCATGCTCGATCTCAAGGGGTGGCGTGACTCGGTGCATCACACCCTGACCGGCTATGGTCGCGAGCGGGTGCTGGGGTCGCTGCAACTGCTGGCACGCCACGGCAAGCTGACCGAACTGCGGCTGCTCCATGTGCCGGGCAAGAGCGATTTTCTGGATGCGAGTGGTGAGCTGGACGCGGATCTCGCCGCCTTCCTGCAGCGGCTTGGGCCTGTGCCCATTCGCCTCAACGGCTTTCGCCACCACGGGGTGCGGGGGGAGGCGGTGCAATGGCCGCAGGCTAGTCAAACCGAACTGGAACAGCTGGCCAGTCGCTTGCGCGCCGCGGGATTGGGGCCGGTCTCACTGCCAGCCTTGCTGGGCTGAGTGGCTGCGTCATCCGGTGACCGTCATGGTGTGAGGAACGGCATGGAAAGGCCGCAACTGTGATTTCTGTCTATTGGAGGGGGCGAGAACGGCGGCTAGAATAATGGCCATCTTCTTCCCCCTCAATGACAGATAATCATGAGTGAAAGCAAGGCGTTATATCGGGTTCAGTTTATTTGCCACAACGAGCGCTACGAAGTGTATGTGCGCGAAGTCAATCAGGGCCAGCTGTTCGGTTTTATCGAGATTGCCGACTTTGTCTGGGACAACCACACGGCGCTTATCGTCGATCCCAGTCACGAGAAGCTCAAGAGCGAATTTGCCGATGTGCGCCACACCCTTATCCCCATGCATCAGGTGCTGCGCATCGATCAGGTGAAAAAGCAGGGGGCGGCCCGCATCACGGATCTGGGCAGCAACGTCGCCTCCTTTCCCGGCCCCATCTATACCAAACGTCCCTGATCTCTCATTGCCGTTGATGTTTCGCTGCGGCGAAACATCCATCTCTGCTCGCTGTCGCCCGGCTCAGGGCTCAATCAATTCGCGACCCAGTTGCAGGATCCGCTGACGGAACCAGTGACGGGCCGAACCATCACCGGCCGGGCCATACCAGACCAGACTGTGACTCACCTTGCCGTAATCGAACGGTGCCGGACGCAGCACCAGATCCGGCTGACTGGCCATGCAGGCCGCCCAGCCACCGATGGCGGTGAGGATCAGATCGGTTTGGGGCAGCAGGGCCGCCGCGCTGGCAAAATCGGGCAGGGTGGCGCCAATCTGGCGGCGCACCTGCTGCTGGGCCAGGCTCTGCTCGAAGAAGGGGTTGGCCAGCTCCTGATCCCGGATGTCGATATGGCGCCAGCTCAGGTAGGCATCGAGATCCCAGGGCTTGGCGAGCGCCGGATGATCTTTGCGCAGCAGGCAGACCAGTTTTTCTTCCCGCAGGGTCTCCCACACCAGCCCGGGCTGGCGCGGCAACGGTTGACTCTGGTCATGGGGCAGGATCACGAAGTCGAGCTTGCCCGCCGCCAGCGCCTCGAGCCCCTGCTCATCCTTGTTCCAGATCTCCGGCACCATGCCCGGCACCTCCTGCATCAGCTTGCCCAGAATGGGGCCCACCGGCCAGGTCATCACGCTCTCGCGTAATCCCAGCCGCAAGCTACCCTGCCACTGCTGCGGGTTGAAGGCGTTCTGGCGAGTGAGGCCGTTCAGCTCCCCCAGCAGCCGATGCAGGGTGGGAGCCAGTCGCTCGGCCATGGGGGTGAGCAGCAGCTGGTTACCCTGACGATAGAGCAGTTGGTCCCCCAGCAGATCCCGCAGCTGGTTGAGGGTCTTGCTGACGGTGGAAGGCGTGGTACAGAGCCGCTCGGCGGTGCGGGTGACGCTCTGGTTGTCGAGCAGCAGGTGCAGGGTGACCAGATGGCGACCCCCCAGCCGAGAGAGTGCGATCAGATCCATAGTGGCTCCTGAAGTGGGTAAAGATACGCGGATGAAAAGAAACAGGGGCGATTCAGTCAGGCTGACTATCACATTAATCCGGAACCAGTGATTGGTTCCGGATTGTCCTACAGCAGAAGGATCGGTCAATGGATCCTTAACTGATCAGCATTGCGACCAAGGTCGGGGCTTCTTTTTGGTGCTCAGTCGACGTAGAAGGTCTGCTGGAAGGTGAGGTTCTGTTGCTGCCCGCCGCCCATGATCTTCAGAGTGAACTGATAGGTATCTTCGTTGCGGTAGGGGAGGGTTGCCAGATAGTAGATAGCATCGCCCTCTTTTACCTCCTGAAAGTTCAGGGTGCGGATGGTGCCGGTCAGGTTCTTGGCCTCGCCGGTGATCCCCACGGCTTGCGCCACTTTCTGCTTGTCCTGTACCGCGATATTGATGATGGCGTTGTAGCGGCTGCGCTCCAGCCCATACGCCTTGGCGACCTCTGGGGTGAGGAAGCTGGAGTTGAAGGCGTTGTAGTGCACCAGCCAGGGCCCCAGCTCCTTCATCTGTTCTGCCTTGAGCGGCAGGGTCATCAGCAGTGCCAGCAGGCCACTCATCCAGGCTGTTTTCATCTGTCATCCCTCTCATATCTACGGTTGGCGCAGGTGGATTCATTCAGCCTTGCGCGTCATTCAGCAGTGCACTCACTTCTTGCGGCAACTGTTTGGGGTTGTCGATGGCGACGGTTTTGTGCCGTCCCAGCTCGCCCCGCACTATGGTGACCTGTCCCTTGGCCACCTTGAACTGCTTGGCCAGAAACTTGATCAGATGGCTGTTGGCCTGGCCATCGACGGGCGGCGCCGTGATGGCCACTTTCAGCTCTTCGCCATGCAGTCCGATGATCTGATCCCGACTCGCCTTGGGCTGGATCACCAGATGCAGTACCAGTTCATCCCCCTGTTGCAGGACGGCTGGCATCAAATCATCCACCACAGCTGGCCGAACAGGTCACCCAGCAGGTAGTTGATGGCTTGCAGGCCGATAAAGGCGACCAGTACCGAGAGATCCAGCCCGCCCAGTGCCGGCAGTACACGGCGAATAGGGGCAAGGAATGGCTCGGTCAGCTGATGCATCACGTATTCGATGGGGTTGCGGCCCTGGCTGACCCAGCTCAGGATGGCGCGGATCAGCAGTACCCAGAAGATCATCGAGCCTGCTTTTTTCAGCACAGTCAGTGCCGCGAAAAGGCTGATGCTGAGCCAGTCAGCCAGCAGCACGTTCATGCTCTTGAGCAGGGCCAGCTTGGCGAAGGCGATGGCCAGTGCCAGTACCACGGAGGCGAGATCGATGCCGCCAAAGCCCGGTATCACCCGGCGCAGCGGGATCACCAGCGGATTGGTCAGCTTGACCACCATCTGGCTCATCGGATTGTAGAAGTCGGCACGGGCCCACTGCAGCCAGACGCGCAGCAGGATCACCATCAGGTAGAGATCGAAAACGGTGTTAATCAGAAAGTAAGCAGTGTTCATCTGGACTCCTGTTAGAAGAGAGTTTCCATTTCGGTGGCGCGAGCAACGGCCGCCTGCATGGCTTGCGAAGTCAGCGGCATCAGCCCCTGCTGCTGGAATGTCTTGATGGCTTCGGCTGTGGTGCCGCCCTTGCTGGTCACCTGCTCACGCAGGGTCTGCAGCGCCAGCTCGGGGTTCTGCTCCACCATGGCGGCTGCGCCCAGCGCGGTCTGCTGCACCAGCAGGCGGGCCTGCTCGGGCGAGAAGCCCATCGCCTCTGCCTCTTCGGCGATGGCCTGCATAAAGAGGAAGAAGTAGGCCGGAGCACTGCCCGCTGCGGCGATGACGCCGTTGATGCCGGACTCCTGCTCCACCCAGAGGGTCTTGCCGACCGCCTGCATCATCTGCTCGGCAAACTCGCGATCAGCGGCGGCAATATGTTCGGGTGCATAGAGACCGGTCATGCCCAGACCCAGCAGGGCCGGGGTATTGGGCATGGTACGGATGATGCGGTCGTGGCCACCGGCCATCTCGCCAAGGCGCACCACCTTGATACCGGCCGCGATGGAGATGAGCAGCTTGCCTTCAAGGGAGCCCAACTCTTCAATCAGCGCTGCCAGCATGCCGGCCATCAGCTGCGGCTTGACCGCCAGCACGATAACTTCGGCGTCGCGGGCCGCCTCGGCATTACTCTGGGTGATGCGAATGCCATGTTCGCTCGCCAGCGCCTCCAGCTTGGGTAGACTGGGGTTGGCGGCAGTGATCTGCCCGGCGGGATAACCCGCCTTGACCAGTCCGGCAATGATGCTGCGGCTCATGTTGCCCGCGCCGATAAAGGCCAGCGTTCTATGCTGCATCAGATGCTCCTGTAGCACATGGGGTCGCGGTGAGGTGGGTGCTGCCTGCACCACCTGACGCCAGAATTCGGTGTTCCATCAAACGCTCCTGTTGATGAAGTCGCGGCAAGGGGCGGATCTATCGGTTATCCACCAGCCTGCCTATGAGTAGTCACGGGCGCCGAAGATAGCGGTGCCGACCCGCACCATGGTGCTGCCGTGGGCGATCGCCAGTTCGAGATCTTCGGTCATGCCCATCGAGAGGGTATCCACCGTGGGGTATTGTCGCGCAAGCTCGGTGAACAGAGTCTGCATACGGGTCATTTGGGCGGCCAGTACGCTCTCGTCGCTGGTGTGTTCGGGAATGGCCATCAGCCCCCGCAGCACCAGTCGCTCACTTTGGGAGACCTGCTCGGCAAGGCGGAAAATCTCTTGTTCCGACGTTCCGGATTTACTGCTCTCTCCGCTAATATTGATTTGCAGACAAACATTTAGCGGTGCCATGCTGGCGGGACGCTGGTTGTTGAGGCGGTCGATCAACTTGTCCCGATCCACGCTCTGCACCCAGTCAAACCGTTCGGCGACCAGTTTGGATTTGTTCGATTGCAAAGGGCCGATAAAGTGCCACTCTATGTCGCTATATTCCGGCTGCTGGCGCAAGGTATCGATCTTGGTCGCCGCTTCCTGGGCGTAGGATTCGCCAAAGCAGCGCTGACCTGCGGCATGGGCGGCCATGACAGCCTCGACTGGCTTGGTCTTGCTCACGGCCAGCAGGCGGATCTGCTGCAGGTTGCGGCTCGCCCGTTCGGCGGCCTGGGCAATACGTTCCTTTACCTGAAACAGGTGCTGGGCAATCTGGTTCATATTTCGTTAGTGATCTTGTGATGGGAGAATGACAAGTCTATGGATATCACAGAGTTATTGGCTTTCAGTGTAAAGCATAAAGCCTCGGATCTACACCTCTCGGCCGGGGTTCCCCCGATGATCAGGGTTGATGGCGAGGTGCGCAAGATCAATTTGCCTGCCCTGGAACACCGGGAAGTGCATGCCCTCATTTACGACATCATGAACGACCATCAGCGCAAGGAGCTGGAGGAGAACTTCGAGGTCGACTTCTCGTTCGAGGTGCCCAATCTGGCCCGTTTCCGGGTCAACGCCTTCCAGCAGGCGCGCGGCTCCGGCGCGGTATTTCGTACCATCCCCAGTACAGTCTTGAGCCTCGAGGATCTCGATGCACCAGAGATCTTTCGCAAGATCGCCGAGTTCCCGCGGGGTCTGGTGCTGGTGACCGGCCCGACCGGTTCTGGTAAATCGACCACCCTGGCGGCCATGGTCAACTACATCAACGAGAACTTCCATCACCACATTCTCACCATCGAAGATCCCATCGAATTCGTTCACGAGAACAAGCGCTGTCTGGTGAACCAGCGGGAAGTGCACCGCGATACCAAGAGCTTCAGCAACGCCCTGCGCTCGGCACTGCGGGAAGACCCGGACATTATTCTGGTGGGCGAGATGCGGGACCTCGAGACTATTCGTCTGGCCATGACGGCGGCAGAGACCGGCCATCTGGTGTTTGGCACCCTGCACACCTCGTCAGCGGCCAAGACCATCGACCGTATCATCGACGTCTTCCCCGGTGCGGAGAAGGACATGGTGCGCTCCATGCTCTCCGAATCCCTGCGAGCGGTCATCTCCCAGACCCTGCTCAAGCGCATTGGTGGCGGTCGGGTGGCGGCCCACGAGATTATGATGGGCATTCCGGCGGTGCGTAACCTTATCCGGGAGGACAAGATTGCCCAACTCTACTCGGTGATCCAGACCGGGATGACCCACGGCATGCAGACCATGGATCAGAGCCTCAAGCAGCTGGTGAGCCGCGGCGTGGTGGCGTCCCTCGATGCCAAGGCCAAGGCCGTCGACCCCAACAGCGTTTAAGCGACGCGAACCCAAGGAGGGATAAATGATGAATCTGGATGATCTGTTAAGCCAACTGGTCGAGCGAAAGGGATCGGATCTGTTTGTGACGGTGGGCTCGCCGCCCATTCTCAAGGTGAACGGCCATCTGGTGTCGCTGGGGGGCGAGCCGCTCGACAAGAAAGGGGCGCTGACGCTGGTCAGGGATACCCTCAGCAGCAATCACTTCGAGCGCTATATCCGCACCAAGGAGGCCAACTACGCGATTTATCGCGAGGCACTTGGTCGTTTTCGGGTCAGCGCTTTCTGGCAGCAGGAGCTGCCCGGTATGGTGGTGCGGCGGATCGAGACCCGCATTCCCACCTTTGAAGATCTGAAGCTACCCCGGATCCTGCAGGAGGTGGCGATGGCCAAGCGTGGGCTGGTGCTGTTTGTCGGCGCCACCGGGGCGGGTAAATCGACCACCCAGGCGGCGATGATCGGCTATCGCAACCAGCATGCCGATGGCCACATTCTGACGGTGGAAGACCCGGTGGAGTTCGTCCATCAGCATGGTCGAAGTCTGGTGACCCAGCGGGAGGTGGGGATCGACACCGAGTCGTTCTATGTGGCGTTGAAAAGCTCGCTGCGTCAGGCACCGGACGTGATCCTGATCGGCGAGATCCGCAGTCAGGAGACCATGGAGTTTGCCCTGCAGTTCGCCGAGACCGGCCATCTCTGTCTCGCCACTCTCCATGCCAACAATGCCAACCAGGCGCTGGATAGGATCCTCCATCTGGTACCGCAGGAGAAACATCGCCAGTTTCTGTTCGATCTCTCCTTCAACCTCAGAGCCATCGTCGCCCAGCAACTGGTGCCGAGTGTCGATGGTTTGCGGCGTAGTGCGGCATTCGAGATCCTGCTCAATACCCCGCTGATCACCGACATCATCCGCAAAGGTGAGATGCACCGCCTCAAGGAGGTGATGACCAAATCCACCGAACTGGGCATGCAGACCTTCGATCAGGCGCTGTTCAGCCTGTTCTGCGCCGGCCAGATTGGCTACAGTGAGGCCCTCGCCCATGCCGACTCGGCCAACGACCTGCGGCTGCTGATCAAGCTTTCCGGTCGCGAGCAGCTGGGATCCGGCACACTGGAGAATGTGACGCTGGATGAATGAATCATGGGGCCGATCTGCCGTTCGGCCCCTCGCCATAAAGGAACGTTATGCTGATTGTGGTTTCCCCGGCCAAGACGCTGGATTACGAGTCACCGCTGGTGACACCCCGTTTCACCCAACCCGAGCTGCTGGATCACTGTGCCGAACTGATTAGCCGGGCCCGCCAACTGAGCCCGGACCAGATCGCCACTTTGATGAAGATCAGCGACAAGCTGGCCGGTCTCAATGCCGCCCGGTTTGCGCAGTGGCAGCCAGATTTCACCCCCGCCAATGCCCGTCAGGCGCTGCTGGCCTTCAAGGGGGATGTCTACACCGGTTTGGCGGTGGAGGATTTTAGCGAGGCCGATTTTGACTTCGCTCAGGCACACCTGCGGATGCTCTCCGGCCTCTATGGCGTGTTGCGTCCCCTCGACCTGATGATGCCCTACCGGCTGGAGATGGGGACCAAGCTCGACAATAGTCGCGGCAAGGATCTTTACCAGTTCTGGGGGGAGGTGATCACTCACCATCTCAATGACGCGCTGGCTGCGCAGGGGGATGAAGTGCTGATCAATCTGGCCTCCGACGAGTATTTCAAGTCGGTACGACCCAAGAGCCTGAAAGGGCGGATTGTCACACCGGTGTTCAAGGATGAGAAGAACGGCCAGTTCAAGATCATCAGCTTCTACGCCAAGAAGGCGCGCGGCATGATGGCTCGCCACATCATCAAGCACCGTCTGACCGAGGTGGAGCAGCTGACCGGTTTCAACGCCGAGGGCTACTACTTTGTGCCGGAAGAGTCGGACGCCAATACCCTGATGTTTAAACGCGCCGAAAATTAATTACAAACAGAGGGAACCAATCTTGCGACCCGCGGGTCTGAATAGGTGAATCCTCTGTTGTAAGCACTTTTTATTCGCCGACGTTTGATACGTCGGCTTTTTTATTGCCGTTTTTATTGTTCATCGATTGCCTTGTCAAGGCTTTGTGGTTCAGATCGGTGCCAGACAGGAATATGTCCTGCGGGTAATCGAGGATTGCGATCTGGCTGAGGCGAGGGGAACCCTTCGCCTCTGAAGTGTGTGGTGGTGCAGAGCGTGTGGTGCGCAGGCCATTCAACCAACGGGCTGGCTTGTTGCGTTGGCACAAAAAAAGCGCCTCAGAGGAGGCGCGGGGAAAAAACAGATTGGAAGCGTCACATGGGTGCTACTTGAATCAGCGAATGAGCCGTACCATTCAAGTATGGAGCCATCATGCCAAGTTCAATCTGAAGGTGTTCTGAGACGATGCTTCATTTTCTGTTCATCTTGTCAGCAAAGCGTTGGCACTGGCTGAAAGCCTTTTCATTCTGGTGGCGATATTGTCCCGTCCCTCTCCAGGGACGGTCATGGCGTCACGGGGCCAGCTCGAATGCCGTGCCTGCCTGTTCCAGAGCCAGCAACCAGCGCTTGATGGGAATACCGCCAGCATAGCCGGTCAGATCGCCGCTGCGGCCGATCACCCGATGGCATGGCACTATGATGCTCAGCGGATTGCGGCCATTGGCGGCGCCTACCGCCCGCACCGCCTTGGGATTGCCGATAGCCTGGGCAATGTCGAGGTAGCTGACGGTCTCGCCATAGGGGATATCGCACAAAGCGTTCCACACCGTTTGCTGGAACGGGGTGCCCTGGGCAGCGAGCGGCAGATCGAAGCGGCGCAGGCGACCGGCGAAGTAGGCATCGAACTGTTCGATAAAGGGGGTCAGCGCCTGATCATCGCGTTGCCACTCGTCGGTCGGGGTCACCGGCTGCTCGCCTCGTACGAACTCCACATAGCGCAGGCCATCCTGATCGATGGCGACCAGCAGGGGGCCGCGGGCGCTGTCGCAAAAACTGTATCTCATCGGCTGACATCCTTTGGGGGCTGGGGGTTGGTTCAGTCCAGCACCGGTTTGCCGCGGGCGGATTTGATATCCCCCTTGCGCTTTTTGGCATCGACCCGTTTGCGCTGGGCGCTGCGGGTCGGCTTGGTGGCATGGCGAGCCTTGGGGCGCCAGGCTGCTTTCTTCAGCAACTCCACCAGACGGCTCATCGCCTCCTTGCGGTTCATGTCCTGGCTGCGATGGCTCTCGACCCGGATCAGGATAAAGCCATCGTGAACCCGGCTGTCGCTCAGCTTGTCGAGACCCTCCTTGTAGAGGGGCGTCAGGCTGGGAGAGTTGCGGTAATCGAAGCGCAACCAGACGGCGGAGTCGGTCTTGTTGACGTGCTGGCCACCGTTGCCCTGTGCCCGCATGGTCTGAAATTGCAGCTCATGCCAGGGAATCGTAACGCTTTCGGAGATAACTAACATGCTGTTTTGCTCTTGTTTGGTGCATACCCGCTGACCGCTGCAGCATGGTGCCTCATTATGGGGCGTGCTGGCCGGTTATGGGGATGTACCTGGCGAATGGCGCAGGCATTAAACTCTATCTATATGAAATAAAACAATAAAAATACTTGGCATAAGAATTGAAACCCGATTCATGACACACCATGGATTGGGAGCAACCAGATGAAGCTGATTACTGCGATTATCAAACCGTTCAAGCTGGACGATGTCCGCGAGGCGATTGCCAACTTGGGGGTGGAAGGGCTGACCGTGTCCGAGGTCAAAGGATTTGGCCGCCAGAAGGGACACACCGAATTATACCGGGGAGCCGAGTATCAGGTCGACTTCCTGCCCAAGGTGAAGCTGGAGATTGCTACCGCCGATGATAACGTGGAAGGGGTGATCGAGGCGATCTGCAAGGCGGCCTATACCGGCAAGATCGGCGACGGCAAGATTTTTGTCTACGACTTGCTGCAAGCGGTGCGTATCCGCACCGGCGAGAGTGACGATGAGGCGCTGTGATGAATTGCATCCGTGACGTGCAGATCTGCTGACCTCCCGCCCTCGGGGAATCCCTATGGGTGAGCGCTAATTGAAGCCTAATTAACATAACGTTTTGCTCAGAAGCGGCCGAATGGGATTCCATCCGGCCCTTTTCATTTATGGGCGATTAAATATGTGATGTAGCGACGACGAGCTTTCTTGATCCGCGCATAAGATGCATGCAGAATGCAAACGGCAATCGTTATCACTCTGTATAGCAAATCAAGGAATGGATGATGAAAATGAAGATGTTGGCACTGGCTTTCTCTGCGTTGGCTGCTCAGTCGGCATTGGCGGCCGGGGAAGTGAATGTCTACTCCAACCGGCAGGATGAGCTGATCAAGCCCATCATCCAGCAGTTCGAGAAGGAATCGGGCATCAAGGTGAACGTGGTGTTCGCCAAAGAGGGGCTGAACGAGCGTCTGGAGCGTGAAGGCAAGCTCTCTCCGGCCGATCTGATGCTGACTGTTGATATCAGCCGTCTGACCGATCTGGTGGACAAGGCGCTGGTGCAGCCGGTAGAGAGCAAGATCCTGCAGGAGAACATCCCCGCCATCTATCGTGATCCGGAAAATCGCTGGTTCGCCCTGACCACCCGGGTTCGCGCCATCTACTCCAGCAAGGATCGCCTCGGCAAGCTCGACACCATCAGCTACGAAGATCTGGCCAAACCGGAATTCAAAGGGAAAATCTGCACCCGCAGCGGCAAGCATGAGTACAATGTGGCGCTGGTCTCCTCCATGATCGCCCATCACGGCATGGCCGAGACCAAAACCTGGCTGGAAGGGGTCAAGGCCAACCTGGCGCGCAAGCCGCAGGGCAACGACCGGGATCAGGTCAAGGCGATCAAGGATGGTATCTGTGACGTGTCGCTCGGCAACAGCTACTATCTGGGCGCCATGTTGAAAGATCCTGCGCAGAAGTCCTGGGCGGATGCGGTCTATATCAACTTCCCGAACCAGGCTGACCGCGGTGCCCACGTCAACGTGAGTGGCGTGGCCATGACCAAGTATGCCAAGAACAAGGCCGAGGCCCAGAAGCTGATGGAGTTTCTGGCTGGCGACACCGCCCAGCACATGTATGCGGACGTGAATGCCGAATATCCGGTCAAGGCCGGGGTCGAGCCTTCCGCCATGGTCAAGTCCTGGGGCAGTTTCAAGTCTGACGCACTACCGGTCAGCGATTACGCCAAGCACCGCAAGGACGCCTTGCAGTTGCTGGATGAAGTGAAGTTCGACTTGTAATCAGATGGGGCCAACGGCCCCATCAACCTCTGTGGTCTCATGAAAAATTTTGGATGGATTACTGGCAGCTGGGCCATCGCCCTGCTGCTGGGTTTACCGGTGATTGCCCTGCTTTTCTCTGCCTTCTCGGCTGAGGGGGATCTGTTTCGCCACCTTGCCGATACTGTGCTGCTCGATTATCTCGGCAATACTCTGGGGCTGGTGGTCGGTGTGGTGCTGCTCAGCCTGCTGTTTGGCGTACCCACCGCCTGGCTGGTGGCCATGTGTCAGGTGCCGGGGCGGCGCGCCCTGCAATGGGCGCTGATGCTGCCGATGGCCATGCCTTCCTACATTGTCGCCTACGTCTATACCGATCTGCTCGACTACTCGGGCCCGCTACAGGCCGGGTTGCGGGCACTCTTTGGTTGGAACAGTCCGGCCGATTACTGGTTTCCGGCCATTCGCTCCCTCGGCGGCGCCGCCTGGGTGCTGGCGCTGGTGCTGTTCCCCTACGTCTATCTGCTGACCCGCGCCTCTTTTCTGGAGCAATCGGTCAGTCTTATTCACTCCAGCCGCCTGCTCGGCTGTACCCCGTGGCAGAGCTTTCGCCGTCTCAGTCTGCCGCTGGCGCGCCCCGCCATCATGGTAGCGGTATCGCTGGTGGCGATGGAGACATTGGCTGACTTTGCCACCGTCCACTTCTTTGCCATCAACACCCTGACTACTGCGGTCTACGACACCTGGCTCGGTTACGGCAGTCTGGCCACCGCGGCCAAGCTCTCCTGCCTGATGCTGCTGGCGGTGGTGTTGCTGATCGCGCTGGAGCGGCGCTCTCGCAGTCGGCAGCAGGTGTTCCAGAAGTCGATGGGCCACGAACAGCCGCTGCGCTATCCGCTCAGGGGGATTAGCCGCGCTCTGGCCGGTCTCTGGTGCTGGGGGCTGGTGCTGGCCGGTTTCGGCCTGCCGTTCGTCATTCTGCTGGACTACGGGGTGCGCTACTTCGAGTTGTCGTGGACGTCGGAGTTTGTCCGCTTTGCGGGTAACAGTCTGCTCATTTCGGCGCTGACCGCCTTGCTGGCCATGGGCATCGCCCTGCTGCTCGGCTTCTTCCGCCGCCTCGATGGCGGGATCAAGAGTCTGCTGCCGCTGCGCATCGCCGCCATGGGTTACGCCATGCCGGGCACCGTGCTCGCCATCGGGGTGCTGGTGCCGCTCACCGCCCTCGATTTTGCCATCAACGATCTGGCCGAGTGGTTGGGGCGTCAGGGGCCGGGGCTGCTGCTGACCGGCACCATCACCGCCATCGTGTTCGGCTATCTGGTGCGCTTCGTGGCCATCGCCATCGGCTCGGTGGAGAGCAGCATGGGCAAGATCTCCCCCAGCCTCGACATGGCGGCCCGCTCTCTGGGGCAGGGGGATGGGGCCATGCTGCGGCGGGTCCATCTGCCGCTGGTGCGCCGCGGTCTGTTTGCCGGCGCCATGCTGGTGTTCATCGAATCCATGAAGGAGCTGCCCGCCGCCCTGCTGCTGCGGCCGTTCAACTTCGATACTTTGGCGACCCACGTCTACCAGTTTGTCTCGGACGAGATGCTGGAGCGCGGCGCGCTGGGGGCCATCGTCATCGTGCTGGTGGGGCTGTTGCCGCTGATCTGGGTCAACCGCACTCTGGACACTCCGGGCCACTGAGTCGCCACGTCGGCCAATGAAATTGCATGCGGTGTGCTGAAAAAGGCAGTGCGCCGCCAGAAACGAGAGGAAGTCAGCCTTGTCCTGTTTGCAGGTTGAAAATGTCAGCTGCCGTTACAACGGCCGCAATGTGCTGGAACAGCTCTCCCTGACGGTGGCAGACAACGAGATCGTCTGCCTGCTGGGAGCAAGCGGCTGCGGCAAAACCACGCTGCTCAAGGCCATCGCCGGCCTGCTGCCGCTGGCAGAGGGCTCGATCCGCCTAGGCGATACTCTGCTCGACGGGCCCGGCGCCAGCGTGTCGCCCGAGGTGCGCAACATCGGCATGATCTTTCAGGATTACGCCCTCTTCCCCCACCTGACGGTGGCTGACAACGTCGGCTTTGGTCTGACCAAACTCGATCGCCGCGCCCGCCAGCAGCAGGTGGACGAGGCGCTGGCGCTGGTCAATCTGCAGGGGCTGGGGGATCGCTATCCGCACCAGCTCTCCGGTGGTCAGCAGCAGCGGGTGGCCATCGCCCGGGCGCTGGTGTGCAAGCCGCGGCTGATGCTGCTGGATGAGCCCTTCTCAAACATCGATACCCAGGTGCGGATGAAGCTGATTCTCGAGATCCGCGCCCTGCTCAAGCAACAAGGGATCGGCGCCATCTTCGTCAGCCACAGCAAGGAGGAGGCCTTCGCCTTCGCCGATCGGCTGGCGCTGTTTCGCGCTGGCCACATCGAGCAGGTGGGTCAGCCGGAGCAGCTCTATCGCCGCCCGCAAAACCGCTTCGTGGCGGAGTTTCTCGGCGGGGTCAACTATCTGGCCGCCGAGGTGGTGGACAGCCACTGCGTGCAGACGGTGCTCGGGGTTATCTGTGGCAGCGAACCCCATGGTCGGGCGGTGGGCGAGCAGTTGCAGCTGATGCTCAGACCCCAGCAACTGCTGCTGGAGAGCGCCGCTGAGGGGGAGCTCAAGGTGGTGGAGCAGCAGTTCCTCGGCCATCACTGCCGGGTGCTGTTCGAGTGTGGCGATCTGCAGCTGGAAGCGAGCATTGGCGAGCCTCTTGAGGGGATGCGGGCCCGCATCCGGGTGGCGCCTCATACGCTGGTGTTGTTTGACCCTTTACCCTGAACGCGTGATATCGTCGTGAAATCAAAGAACTGGAGCTGCTCTGGTTTATAATCGCGCAACGCTAATAGCCCATAACGCTAACGCCTACTCAGGGGAGAGATATATGAAAGCCCAAGCCGGGATCTGCGCAGAGCCGAATCTGCACGCCCTCTATCTGATGTTCAATCGCACCGGCGATGCTGCCGAACTGGTCGGCCGTCTGGCCAAGTTGCCCGCCCTGTGGCAGGCGGTCGCCGCCGATTTCCCCGAGGCCGGTTTCAGCGGTCTGGTTGCCGTCGGCGCCGATGCCTGGGATGGCCTCTACCCGGCCGCCCGTCCGCCCCAGTTCCGCAGCTTTATGGCGCAATCCGCCAACGGTCAGGAAGCCCCCAACACCCCGTTTGATATCTTCGTGCAGCTGCGTGCCGATCGGGTGGATGTGCTGCATCACGCCGGTCACCGCGTGATGGCGCTGCTGGCCGGACTGGTAGAGCTGGCCGAAGAGGTGCGTGGTTTCCGCAATCTGGATTGCCGCGACCTGACCGGTTTCGTCGACGGTACCGAGAATCCGCAGGATGAGCATCGCGCCGAAGTGGCGCTGCTGGCCGAGGGCGAGTTTGCCGGTGGCTCCTACATCCACGTTCAGCGCTGGGTCCACGCCATGAGCGACTGGGAGAAGCTGGCGCAAAAAGAGCAGGAAGACATTATCGGTCGCACCAAGCCCGAAAACATCGAGTATGAGTCTGCCGCCAAGCCGCTGACTGCCCATATCAAGCGCGTTAACCTCAAGACGCCGAAAGGGGAGTCCATGGAGATTCTGCGCCAGAGCATGCCTTGGGGCACCATGCGCGAGCAGGGGCTCTATTTCATCTCTTGCTGCCGAACTCAGCAGCACTTCAATGCCATGCTGGCCAGCATGTACAAGGGGGAGGGCAGCCACTTCGACCACCTGCTGCTCTTCACCAAGGCAGTGACCGGCGCGGCCTTTTTCGCCCCATCGGAAAGTTTTTTGATGGCACAGGGCAAATAAGCTCCCCTGACGAAGCTGCAGAAAACAAAAATCCCGGCCAAGGCCGGGATTTTTCGTTCTGGCGTGACCGCTATGACGCGGTAGCCACCATTACGGGGTCTGTTCGAACAGCTCGAGGGCGGAGAGGTAGAGCTCTTCGATATCGGTGTCGCTGGTTGGGGTGATGAAGATGGTGTCATCACCGGCGATGGTGCCGAGGATCCCTTCTGCCTTACCGAGCGAGTCGAGCAGGCGGGCGATTAGTTGGGCCGCGCCCGGGCTGGTGTGGATCACCACCAGTGCGCCGTTGTGGTCGACGTCCAGTACCAGATTCTTGAGCGGACTGGAGGTGGTGGGCACGCCCAACTCCACCGGCAGGCAGTAGACCATCTCCATCTTGGCGTTGCGAGTGCGAACGGCGCCGAAGCGGCTCAGCATACGCGATACCTTGGACTGGTTGATGTTCTCGAAGCCCAGCTCTTGCAGAGCGGTGACGATTTCTGCCTGGGAGCCAAAGCGCTCTTCTTTCAGCAAGGCTTTAAAGGCCTTGGCCAGTTTTTCTTGCTTGTCGTTGTGTTTCATCTTGGTCTCACGAATGAGGAGGTGTGGCGGCCTGTGTGACACAGGCGGCAGATACGAACAGCGAGGCCATTTTGCATTCATATGCCGTTTTTTGCAAGGAATCGGCGCCTGTTCTGCATATTGATTCAAAAATAGCTTGCATCAACCGTTATTGGGGATAGAATCGGGATGATATTTTGAAAACTTATTCAATTGGGCTGTATGGGTATTGAATTAATAGGTATTGAGAAGTCCTGGCACAAGGTGCAGGTTCTGCAACAGATAAGCTTTCGGACATCTCCCGGTGAAACCTTGGTATTGCTGGGCCCGAGCGGTGCTGGCAAGAGTTCCCTGTTACGGATGATGAACCTGCTGGATACCCCGGATGCGGGTGTTCTGCGGATTGGCGAAAATGAATTTTCTTTCCCGAACACCCTCTCTGCTGCCGAATTCAACCGCCAGTCCCAACTGCTGCGTCGCAAGGTGGGCATGGTGTTCCAGCAGTACAATCTCTGGCCCCATCTCACTGTGATGGAGAACCTCATCGAGGCGCCCGTCAAGCTGCTCGGCATGAGCAAGGAGGCCGCCATCGAGAAGGGGGCCTATCTGCTGGCCCAACTGCAACTGGCCGACAAGCGCGATGCCTGGCCTGCTCGCCTCTCCGGCGGTCAGCAGCAGCGGGTGGCCATTGCCCGTACCCTGATGATGGATCCGGAAGTGCTGCTGTTTGACGAGCCGACGGCCGCGCTCGATCCCGAGATCACCAAGGAGGTGGCCGAGATTATCCGCACCCTGAGCCAGACCGGCATTACCCAGGTGGTGGTGACTCACGAGGTCGATTTTGCCCGCAAAGTGGCCAGTCAGGTGATCTATCTGGAGAAGGGGCGGATCATTGAATCCGGCACCGCCGCCATTTTCCAATCCCCGCAAACCAGCCGGTTTGCCGAATTTTTGATGCATTGATACTGAATTGATAAGGAAGCTGTCATGAAAAAGAGTCTGTTGTTGGTTGCTGCCATTGGCCTGTTGAGTACCTCCGTCATGGCCAAAGAGATCAAGTTCGCCACCGAGGCCACCTACGCACCGTTCGAATATCTGGATGACAAGAACGAGTTTCAGGGTTTTGACATCGATCTTGCCCGCGCCATCTGTGAACAGGCCAAGCTGGAGTGCAGCTTCCATAACCAGGCCTTTGACAGCCTGATCCCCAGCCTGAAATTCCGCCGCTATGACGCTGCCATCGCCGCCATGGACGTGACCCCGGAGCGGGCTGCGCAGGTCGATTTCTCCGACATCTATTACGAAAACTCGGCAGTATTCGTCGCCAAGAAAGAGGCCTTCAAGGGGCCGGAAGATCTGGTCGGCAAAACTGTCGGCGTGCAGAACGGCACCTCTCACCAGTCCTATCTGGTGGATAACTGGGTGAGCAAGGGTCTGCTGACCGTGCCTTACGCCAGCTACCAGAGTGCCTTCCTCGACATGATGAACGGCCGTACCGATGGCGTGTTTGCCGATAATGCGGTCGCTGCCGACTGGCTGAAACAGCACAAGGAGTATGCCGTGGTGGGTACGCCGGTGACGGACGCCAAGTACTTCGGTACCGGCTTTGGCATCGCGGTCGCCAAGGGCAATCAGGATCTGCTGACTCAGCTGAACAAGGGGCTGGCCGAGATCAAGGCCAACGGCACCTATCAGAAAATCTTCGACAAATACTTCGCGCAGTAAGCCATGTTGAGCCTGTTGTTGGATGCAGCCTGGATGACCCTCGGGCTGGCCTTGGCATCACTGGTCGGGGGCATGGTATTGGCACTGGCGTTCAGTGCCGCCGAGCTCAGCAAACAGCGTGCGCTGGTGTGGCCGGTGGCCACCCTGACCACGCTGATCCGTGGCCTGCCCGAGTTGTTGGTGGTGCTGTTCATCTACTTTGGCTCGACCCAGGTGCTGTTCCTCATCACCGGCGAGTATGTGGAGTTCAGCCCGTTCGCCTGTGGCGTGTTGGCGCTCTCCCTGCTGTTTGCCAGCTATGCGACCCAGACCCTGCGGGCGGCGCTCAATGCGGTGCCTGCCGGGCAACGATTGGCGGCGCTGGCGTTGGGTCTGGGCAAGAGTCACATCTTCTTTCGTATCGTGTTGCCGCAGGCGTGGCGTCACGCCCTGCCGGGCCTTGGCAATCAGTGGTTGGTGCTGCTGAAAGACACCGCGCTGGTCTCCCTGATTGGGGTGAATGAGATGATGCGTCAGGCGCAGATGGCTTCGGCCAGAACCTATGAGCCCTTCACCTGGTATGCCGCCGCAGCCCTCATCTATCTGGCCATCAGTCTGGTGAGCGAGTACGGTCTCGCGCTGGCTGCCCGCTACACCCGCCGCTACGGAGGCTAATCGATGCAAGCGTATTTCGTTACCCTGCTGGGCGGTCTGCTCACTACGCTGGAGCTAACCCTGTTCAGCTTGCTGCTAGGAATCGCAGTGGCGGCCCTGATGACCTGGGTGCTGGAGCTGCGCCTGCCGGTGGCGACCCAACTGGTGCAACTGTGGGTGCTGATCTTTACCGGTACGCCACTGCTGATTCAGATCTTCCTGATCTACTACGGGCCGGGTCAGTTCGAGTGGCTCAAAGCCAGCCCGCTCTGGCCACTGCTCAAGCAGCCCTGGTTCTGCGCCGTACTGGCGCTGGGTTTCAATACGGCGGCGTACTCCACCCGGTTGTTCAAGGGGGCGCTCGATGCCATCCCGGCCGGTGAGGTGGAAGCGTGCCGGGCGCTGGGTTTCTCCTCCGGTCAGACCCTCTGGATGAAGGTGCGCCACGCCGCCCGGCGGTTGGTGCCTGCCTACTCCAACGAGGTGATCCTGGTGCTCAAGGGGAGTTCCCTCGCCAGTACCATCACCATCATGGATATCATGGGTCTGGCGCAGGGGTTGAATGCCCAGACCTACGATACCCTGGCGGTGTTCGGGGTGGCTGGCGGGCTTTATCTGGCGATGAATGGATTGTTAACAATTGGTTTTCGCTGGTGTGAAAAACGGGCGCTGGCATTCCAATCCTGAGGCCTTCAGACCTACCTCTTTATGGTAAGGAGAAGTGCAGAAAAACTGTGCTTCTCCTCCAACTTTTTGTATTCCCCTCCAATTTTTATTCCCGCGTGTTTCGTGGCTCACAGAACCCGTGACTGCAACTGTTATCAGATTGTTTTTTATGGGGCGATCCATTAAGGTTGGGCGCACAACAAGAAACAACCTTAAACCTACGCTTAAACATGGAGTTGCTCATGAAAGTTGCCGTTCTGGGTGCCGCTGGTGGCATCGGTCAAGCCCTCGCTCTGCTGTTGAAAAACCGTTTGCCGGCCGGCTCCGAGCTGAGCCTGTATGACATCGCCCCGGTCACTCCGGGCGTAGCCGTAGACCTTAGCCATATTCCGACTGACGTTGCCATCAAGGGCTTCTGTGGTGAAGATCCGACTCCTGCGCTGGTTGGGGCCGATGTGGTGCTGATCTCCGCCGGTGTGGCACGCAAGCCGGGGATGGATCGCTCCGACCTGTTCAATATCAACGCTGGTATCGTCAAGAATCTGGTCGAGAAGTGCGCGGCCACGTGCCCGAAAGCGCTGATCGGCATCATCACCAACCCGGTCAACACTACCGTCGCCATCGCCGCCGAAGTGCTGAAGAAAGCCGGTGTCTATGACAAGCGCCGCCTGTTCGGTGTCACCACCCTGGACGTGATCCGCGCCGAGACCTTCGTCGCCGCCGCCAAAGGGCTGAATGTGGACAAGGTTCGCGTCAACGTGATCGGTGGTCACAGTGGTGTGACCATTCTGCCGCTGCTCTCCCAGATTGAAGGCGCCTCCTTCACTGCTGAAGAAGTGGCTGCCATGACCAAGCGCATCCAAAATGCCGGTACCGAAGTGGTTGAAGCCAAGGCCGGTGGCGGTTCCGCGACCCTCTCCATGGGTCAGGCGGCCTGCCGTTTCGGTCTCTCCCTCATCAAGGGTCTGCAGGGCGAAGCCAACGTTGTTGAGTGCGCCTACGTGGAAGGCAATGGCGAGCACGCCACCTTCTTCGCGCAGCCGGTGCTGCTGGGCAAGAACGGTGTCGAAACCGTACTGGATTACGGCAAGCTGAGCGCCTTCGAGCAAGATGCGATGGCAGGCATGCTGGCCACCCTGGAAGCCGATATCCAGCTGGGAGTCGATTTCGTCAAGTAAGCGGGTTCACCATGCTAACAAGGGAGCTTCGGCCTGTCTCTTATACACAAATCCCCAAGCATCGCTTGGGGATTTTTTTGAACCTTTTCCCTTCTCCGTGATCTGACTCTTTTGCCATCCCTTATCACGGCTCTAATATGCATCTCACCCAACTCGAACAATGGGCATTCGACCAGTTTGGCCATGCCAATCTCAAGGACCCCAGACGCACTGAACGTCTCGTCAAACTCGCCACCGCCCTTGCTCAACAACCCGGAGATTGCGTGTCACAACTTCCCCTCTCACCCGCCGACATGGAAGGCTCATATCGCTTTATTCGCAACCACCATGTCAATGCCGATGCCATTGCTGATGCAGGCTTTGCCACCACCGCAGCCCTAGCCAGGGACTACGACCTGTTGCTGGCACTGGAAGATACCACGGCCCTGACCTTCAACCATGCCAGCGTCCATGATGAGCTGGGGCACACCAATCAAGGCAGTAGTCGCGCTCTGCTGGCTCACTCCGTCTTGTTGTTTGCTCCGCATAAATCGCAGGTGGTCGGCATGATTGCACAGCGTATCTGGACCCGTGATGTCAGCAAGCGGGGAGAGAGCCACCGGCATGCCACCCGGCCTTACAAGGAGAAAGAGAGTCGCAAGTGGGAGGAGGCATCCGTGGCCTTTGCCGCCCGTCTCGGCACTCAGATGGCCAACGTTATCTCGGTCTGTGACCGGGAAGCGGATATCTACGAATATCTGCATTACAAGCAGAGCAACCAACAACGCTTTGTGGTGCGCTCGATGCAAAGTCGCTGTATCGAAGAGCATGACCACAAGCTCTACGACTATGCCCGGCAGTGCCACTCTGCCGGCACCAAGGTCGTCAAAATACCGCAGCGGGGCGGCAGAAAAGCCAGAGAGGCCGTGCTCGACATCAAGTTTACCAAAGTCACCCTAAAGGCTCCGGCCAACAAGCGTAACGAGCCGGATATCCCGCTCTACTACGTGGGATGCATTGAGCAGGGCGATGCCTCTGACCGGCTGGAGTGGCACCTGCTGACTAGTGAAGCCGTGACCGACGATGCACAGGCCCGCAAGGTTATCGGCTATTACGAGCGGCGCTGGCTTATCGAGGATTATCACAAGGTCTGGAAGAGTGCCGGCACTCGGGTAGAAACCTTAAGGATGCAGAGCATGGATAACCTGAAGCGGATGTGCGTCATCTTGTCGTTTATCGCGGTGCGTCTGTTGCAATTGAGGTTTATCAACGAGGAGTCATCGGCACAGAATCAAAGCTGCGAAACGGTGATAGGCCCGACGGGGTGGAAGCTGCTTTGGCGAAAGGTAGAGAAAACGCCGTTGCCAACCAAGGTGCCGGATATGAGATGGGCGTACCGGAGCCTGGCCAAGCTGGGGGGCTGGAAGGACACTAAACGAACGGGGCGGGCTTCAATAGCGGCATTATGGGAGGGCTGGTTTCGACTCCAGACCCTCCTGGAAGGCTACGAACTGGCGCAGTCTCTTGAGCACCAATAGTTGTGATCAAGAGACAGGCTTCGGCTCCCTTTTGTATTGATGAGATCCGCTCGGCAAGCTAAGGGGATGGGAGTTGGTGCCGATAACAGAGTGCAGCAGGAGATCCTTATGATGAAACCCCTTACCCTTCTCATTCTTGTCGGTGCATTCACCGCGCCCCTCTATGGGGCCGAGGCGCTATCGGCTGCCGTATCGAGCGATGCGCCTGCAGCAAGTGCATCGGCACCGACCGCAAGCAGTGCTGCGGTGGCAACGGTGCCTGTCTCTGCTGCTACGGCTACGCCCTCTGAGGCTGCCCCCGTCTTGCTCCCGGCCGAGCCTGTCACGCCGGTCGCCAGCCGTGGCGAAGGAGCGCCGCTGCCACAACCGGCGCAGCCTGCCGCGGTGGGGGCGCCTCCCGCGCCCCTGGTCGTTGGTAAATTGCAGGCGGTACCGCTCTATCGACAGGACGAACTGCTCAACTGGATTGAGCAGGGGCGCCATCTCACTCAGGTAAAGCGGGATCGCTGTCAGTTGACTCAGGATATCGAGGCGCGTGCCTCAGTGATGAAGATCCCGGCCTATCAATTCCTCTGGGGGGATATGCTGGCGTGGGGGGTCTGCACCAAGTCCAATGCCGAGCTCGGGGTGCAATATATGTGGGAGGCGGCCAATCAGGGGTTGGCACCCGCGCTGGAGCAACTGGGCCGCTACTACTGGAAGGGGACCCTAGTGCAGAAGGATCTGGTGCGAGCCGAGACCCTGATGCGCGAGGCGGCCAGCCTCGGTTTTCTGCGCGCTCGCATCGAGTGGGTCGAGATGCTGCTGCAGGGGATGGGCAGTCCGCTCGATTATGAGGACGCCTATCGCTGGCTCCATGGCGCTGTCATCGGTGACAAGGCGCTGCACCAGAAGGCGGCGAGTCTGCTCAACCGTCTTGGCAACCGGATGCCGGCCAACGTAGTGGCCCGTGCCAAGGCGATGCATTGATCCAAAACATGACTCACAGATCTGCATCTGTGGGTCCGGTTCCTGTCGCCGAGCCATGACAGGCCGGAACCCGCCAGATGATGTCGGCCAGCACGCCATATGCGTTGCCCTGCCCCTCGTCGGTGACCGCACTTTCGCCCCATTCTTTGAGCGTGGCCAAGAGATGGCTACCCACAATGTGATATTGTTCCGGCTGGATCAGGAGTCCGGAATGTTTATGCGCAATCCGCTCGACCGTACCGACGAGATCCCCACATTGTCGATATTCTTGGCGTAAGCCGCGACCGCATTGAACAGGGCCAGCGGCTGGCCGCCACTGCGTTGATGGCCAGGTTGAAGATATCTTTCAGCTCCGGGTTATGCGTTGGTAGAGGTGCTGGGTGAGGGCAGGGCTTGCCGATCCGAGCAGCGGAATGGTGCTTTGGATGACGGCAACCGTAGTTTGATCTAGCATAGAGTCCTGATTTTAATTCGACATATTAAATGCCATTTAATAATTGGCATCCTAGATATTATTTGATTTGAATAAATACTCCATCTTTCGCATCGGCTAATCAGGTTTTATGAGACTAACCAGTTATACAGATTTCGGATTGAGAGCCCTGCTCTATCTTGCCACCCTGCCAGAAGGGGAGTTGTCGAGCGTTGCCAAGGTATCGGCACTGTATGGCGTTTCCCGCAATCACATGGTGAAGGTGGTCAATCAGCTGGTGAAGCTGGGCTATCTGCAATCCCAACGGGGCAAGAATGGCGGTATTCGCATGGCTTGCGATCCCGCCACCATCAATATCGGGCAGGTTATCCGGGCGTTGGAAGGGAATCTGGACGGGATCGACTGTGGTTCTCCCGCTTGCCACATCGTCTCGGTCTGTCTGCTCAAGAGTGCGCTGCGAGAGGCGATGGATGCATTTTTGGCAGTGATGGACAGCTATACGCTGCAAGATCTGTTAGCCAACCGTGACGAGTTGCAACGGGTCTTTGGCGAGTTGATTCCGACGTTGGTGCTGGCGTCGGATGAAGAGGATGAGTGATCGGAACAGGGTTGCCAATGACCTGTCTTTTATACCGATTTTTGACCCACGCTACCTGAGCCTATTCACGCCTCGATAGGGGGGTTATGGGAGGGCTGGTTACCGCTTAGCCTTAAAGGCTATCAACTGGCGCGCTCTCTAGAGCATCAATCGTGGTGGTCACGAGCCAGACAAGCGTTGCCTCTGCTACCAAATTCACCGACCGTTACCACGATCTGCACTATATGCTCACGCCGCCGCCACCGGCCAAAACAGCGGGAGCAACCGAAACCGGCGAAACACAAGCTCATGGGGAGCAAGGCACACCCCTAGGTCAGCGCTTGCCCTTGAACTGTTTGACGCTACGCTTGGCCTGAGTACGGCGATTGGCCTGCTTGTCGCGGGCTGGGCGCTTGCCCTCGCCGCTGGCAGGCTGGTCGGTGACCGGGAATCCGGCTAGATCGCCCAGCGGCAGCTCGCGGCCGGTCAGGGTTCGAATGGCTTGCAACATGTCACTCTCGCCATGACAGACCAGCGAGATGGCCAGCCCCTCGCGGCCAGCCCGGGCGGTCCGGCCAATGCGGTGCACATAGACAGGGGCGCTGGCGGGCAAGTCCAGATTGATCACCACCGGCAGCGCCTCCACATGAATGCCGCGCGCCATCAGGTCGGTGGCGACCAGCACCCGTACCCGACCCGCCTTGAAATCATTGAGCGCCTGCTCGCGCACCGCCTGCTCCTTCTCGCCATGGAGGGCGGCAACCGCAATGCCCGCCTTGGCCAGCTTTCTGGCCACCCCGTCGGCATCATCCCGCGCACTGATAAAGACCAGCACCTGCGGCCACGCCTGCTCCTTGAGCAGGCTGATGAGCGCCGGCACCTTGCTGCTCTTGTTGACCAGATAGAGCCGCTCTTCGATCTCGTTCACCACGCTGTTGAGGGGGTTGGCCTCGATGCGGGTGGGTTCGCGCAGCAGGCCGTTAGCCAGCGTCTCCAGCTCGGCAGGCAGGGTGGCGGAGAAGAGCAGGGTCTGGCGATCCGCCGGAATAAAGCCGAGCAGCGCCTTGATGTCGGGAGCAAAGCCCATCTCCAGCAGACGATCCGCCTCATCCAGCACCAGCTGTTGCAGACCATCCAGCCCCAGCAGTTGCTGGGTCAGCAGATCCCGCAACCGCCCCGGCGTGGCGACCAGCAGCTGTGGCCCCTGCGCCAATTCGGCCTGTTGCCGCTCCTGCGCAACGCCGCCACACAGCGTCACGATGCGCAGCCCCAGCGCCTCGGCGCCCTCTTTAAGCGCGGCCGTAACCTGAATCGCCAGCTCGCGGGTCGGCACCAGCACCAGACCCTGCACCCGGCTGGAGGCGGGATCCAGCCGCTGCAGCAGCGGCAAACCAAACGCCAGGGTCTTGCCACTGCCGGTCTGGGCCAGCGCCAGCAGATCCTGCCCCGCCAGCGCCGCCGGAATGGCCAACTGCTGGATGCGGGTCGGCGTCTGTAAGGTGGCGGGTAAAGAGACCAGCAGAGCGGGATGGAGGGCAAGTTCGCTAAAGGTCATGGCGCTACGTCAACAAAGAAGTGGGAGGCGAAGTCTAGTGAGCTGGTAGCCAGAAGTAAAACCCAATTCTGAACGGTCCACTGCCCTCATGTCGCGTCACAACCTGCGCCGCCTGCGAAAGCCAAGTCGACAAAGCCCACCACCAAGGCCCCTCTGCACCTTGTCGTTCAGGCATAAAAATCCCGCCGCAACGGGATTTTTCAAACCGGTATTCTTACAGGACAGCCAGTGCGGCAGCGTAGTTCGGCTCATCGGCCACTTCGGCGACCAGCTCGCTGTGCAGCACCTTGTTGTCACCATCCAGCACCACGATGGCGCGAGCGGTCAGCCCGACCAGCGGGCCGGAGGAGAAGGCCACACCGTAATCTTCCATGAAGGCCGCGCCACGCAGGGTGGAGAGGGTCACCACCTTGTCCAGACCTTCGGCACCGCAGAAGCGGGACTGGGCGAACGGCAGATCGGCGGAGATGCACAGCACGACGGTGTTATCCAGCGCACTGGCCTGCTCGTTGAACTTGCGCACAGAGGTGGCGCAGGTCGGGGTATCGATGCTCGGGAAGATGTTCAGGATTTTGCGCTGACCAGCAAAGCTTGCCAGGGTCACGTCCCCGAGATCCTTGGCCACCAGGGAGAAGGGCTTGGCTTGTTCGCCGGCGACCGGGAAGTGACCAGCGACGGAAACCGGGTTGCCTTGCAGAGTGACTGAGTTGCTCATGTGTTATGTCCTTTTTGTGGGTGTAGTAAAAATTCAGTGATCCAGTATAAGCCTGTCACGTCCTCACAAACACCCGATAACATCAGGGGAATGAAAGGGGTTGACCTTGGACTTAACACCAAGGTTTAGACTCCTTCTCGGTAATCAGGGATCTCGCAGGGGCGGGATCCATCAAGAGGGACTCATCATGAGCAAATCCTGCTGCAGCCATCAACACGCCGCCGCCCCCATCAAGGCCGTCAGCAAGGCGGCCTCCGGCCAGAGTGAGCATCACCACGATAGCCACTGCTGCGACAACACCACGCCCGTCAGTTGCTGCTCAACCCCGACGACTCATGAGCACGCATCTCGTGACGGCAATGAATCACCCGGGGATGAAGAGCCTCCCCGAGGAAGCTGTCACGATCAAGCGTGCTGCAACGCCCCCTTATCGCCAGCTCACGAACATGAGCATGAGCACGATATGCCACCTGCCGACCCGCTGGTTGCACCGGAGCAAGGCAACAGCCGCCACAGCTGGCAGGTATTGGGGATGGATTGCCCCAGCTGCGCCCGCAAGATCGAGACCGCCGTCAGCCGGGTGAGCGGCGTGCAGCAGGCGCGCGTGCTGTTTGCCACCGAGAAGCTGGTGGTGGATCTGGCCCCAGGTCTCTCCCCCGATCCCGTCACCGCCGCCGTGCTGGCCGCCGGTTTCCGGCTCAAGGGGGAAAGCGCTGGCAAGCAGGCAGGTGGCCGCGAACATACGTCACAGTCGACCCTGTTGGGCAATCTGGTCGGCAAGGTGTCCAGTCACTTTTTGGGCAAATATTGGCAGCCCCTGTCACTGGCCAGTCTGATGCTGGTCGCCGCCCTGCTGCCGAAAGAGCTCGGTCAGCCACTCTTTACCCTGGCGACCCTGTGGGGCCTGTGGCCTATCTCTCGCAAGGCGTGGGCACTGACCAAAAGTGGCTCCCCCTTCGCCATCGAGACCCTGATGACGGTCGCCGCTGTGGGGGCCCTGTTCCTCGGTGAGACCGCCGAAGCGGCCATGGTGCTGCTGCTCTTTATGCTGGGTGAACATCTGGAGGCCTACGCCGCCGGGCGCGCCCGAGCCGGGGTGACCGCTCTGATGGCGCTGGTGCCCGACAAGGCGCTGCGCATCCGTACCACTGCCGAGGGCGAGGTGCGGGAAGAGGTCGGTGCCGATCAACTGCGTCCCGGCGATATCATCGAAATAGCCCCGGGTGCTCGCTTGGCAGCCGATGCCCGTCTGCTCGATGAGCTCGGGGCGTTTGACGAGAGCGCCCTGACCGGTGAATCCATTCCGGTGGAGCGCCGTCAGGGTGACAAGGTGCCGGCCGGTAGTCTGGCTGCCGATCGGGTACTGCGTCTTGAAGTCGTCTCCGAGCCCGGCAACAACGCCATCGATCGCATTCTGCACCTCATCGAGGAGGCCGAAAGCCAGCGCGCCCCCATCGAGCGCTTTATCGACCGCTTCAGCCGCTGGTACACCCCGGCCATGATGCTGGTTGCCCTGCTGGTGGTGCTGGTGCCGCCCCTTGCCTTCGGCCAGAGCTGGGACGAGTGGAGCTATCGCGGGCTGGCGCTGCTGCTCATCGGTTGCCCCTGCGCGCTGGTTATCTCCACCCCAGCGGCGGTTACCTCCGCACTGGCGGCGGCAACCCGACAGGGGGCGCTGATCAAGGGGGGTGCTGCACTGGAGCGACTGGCCCATATCGATACCGTGGCCTTTGACAAGACCGGCACTCTGACCCTGGGCAAGCCGCAACTGACCGAGCTGGTGAGCCTCAATGGCCAGCCGGAAACCGAACTGCTGGCGCTGGCGGCCGCCATCGAGCAGGGTTCGCACCACCCGCTGGCCCGCGCCGTGGTGGCCCAAGCCAATGCACAAGAGCTGACGCTGGCCGATGCCCGCGACCTGCGCGCCCTGCCGGGTATGGGTGTTGAGGGGCGCATCAACGGCGAGCTGTGGCAACTGCTGGCACCGAGCCGGGTGGCGACCCTGAATGCGGAACAGCAGACCCGGATTGCTTCGCTGGAGCGACAGGGCAAGACCGTCGTGGTGCTCTGCCAGAGCAACGGCGACAAGGCGCTGCCGGTCGCCCTGCTGGCGCTGCGGGATCAGATCCGGCCAGAGGCCGCCACCGCGCTGCAAGAGCTCAACCGACTCGGGCTCAACAGCATCATGCTGACCGGGGATAACCCCAACGCTGCCGAGGCGATCGCCACCGAGCTGGGCATGGGCTGGCGCGCCGGCCTGCTGCCGGAGAACAAGGTAGAAGAGATCGCCAAACTCGCCAGCACCCGGAAGGTTGCCATGATCGGCGATGGCATCAACGATGCCCCCGCCATGAAGCGGGCCAGTATCGGCATCGCCATGGGGGGCGGCACCGATGTGGCACTGGAGACCGCCGATGCGGCGCTGACCCACAACCAGCTCGGCGGCATCGCTGCGATGATCCGGCTGTCGCGGGCGGCACTGGCCAATATTCACCAGAATATTGCGCTGGCGCTGGGACTGAAGGCCATCTTCCTGGTTACCAGCCTGCTCGGCATCACCGGCCTATGGATTGCGGTGCTGGCCGATACCGGCGCTACCGCGCTGGTCACTGCCAACGCCCTGCGCCTGCTGCGCAAGCGCTGATCCCGCACAACCAGAAATAGTGAAACGACCACTGCCGCCCCAACCAGGGCGGCTTTTTTACATCCGGTGGCGGCAAATAAAAAGCGCGCCTGCCGGTCGGCAGTCGCGCTTTGCTTACTCTCTCGGAGTTATCCCACCCTTGGCAAGGTGGAATTCAACCCGGGGACGCCGAGCCAGCCCCCAGAGCTAATCACTTATTTGGGGCTGCACTCCTGAATAATGCCGGTACCAGGGGCCGCACCGGTGGGGTCAACTTTCACCAGGAAGCTCCACTTGCCTTGCGCCAGGGTGATCTTGTTATTCTTGGCACCAGAGCCCGGTGTGGCAGCAGCAAACGGATAACCGGTTTCTGCCTCAATTACATCGCCACCGTTAAACAGGTACTCGTGTTTCCAATCTTCATCAGCCAACTTGAATTCGATTGGCGCTGCGTAATCAAACACCACCTGATAGATAGCCAGGTCACCATCCATCCCCTTATAGTTCAGTTGATGCTCAGGTTTGACACCCCAACCATTCAGATCACCTTTGACAAACAGGTTGTGACCTAACGGATTACCGGCCACGGTGTCCAGCACCTTGCAGCTCTGCACCGGTTCGGTGTAGCTGACGCTCAAGGTCGGTTTAGCTTTATCCATGGCGGTAAAGACAAACTTGTAGCTACCGGCCTTGGTCACCTCGAACGGCAGGTCGCCCGTATTGAAGCAAAGGGAGCTGACCTTGCCTACTTCCAGCTTGTCACTGTCGGCACACTTGCCGTAGTTGATTGTGTCCCATCCAGAACCACCTATTTTCAGCGAGGTGCTTGCCAGTTGCTCTTCAGTGACCTCAACGCTGAACTCATACATAAAGTTGCTGGTAAAGGTCATCTGGTTGACAGCATCCCATTGGCCGAGGAAGCCGCGGACAAACACCTCGGTCTCACCAAACGGCGGTACAGTGCTCAGGTCAATCTTTTTGCCCACCGGCAGGCCACTGCCCTGCGCGCTGCCCTGCGGCTTGGTAAACACCGCCACTGACCAGCCATCGAGGGCCAGTTCGCCATCGACCACTGCCGGGTTGCCCGCCAGCTCGGTGACTTGCACCGGCTCCAGTGTACTCAGATCGATCGGCTTATCATCGCCATCGACAAAGTTGCCGATGTTCTGGCGCTCGTTGCTGGCGTTGATCACCACTACCAGACCGTCGCTCGTTTTATCGAAGTCGGCACCGGCTTTGACGCCATCATCGATGGTCATCACGATCAGGCCCGGGATTTGATCCGGCCCGGTGTTGCGGAAGTCGACCCGCTTGATGACCTCGGCGCCACTGCCCAGGGTGAACAGCGGTGAGGAGGCCCGCAGCGCCGCCAGCTCTTGGTAGAAGCCGACCATGGTTGCCATCTGCTCCGGGGTGGGCTTGGCGTGCATCGGCAGCACCTTGGCGATCAACTCATAGTTGTCGCGATCCTTGTCGGCACGTGGCAGCCCCTTGTCGTAGTTGTTGTCGGTCAGGCTGTAGTCGAGCTTGTTGTACCAGTCACCGGAGTCGTAGCTGTCGCGCTCCATCGACTTGGATCGCAGCAGTTCACTACCGGCATGGGTGAACGGGATACCTTGACCCAGCATGGCGGTGGCCAGCGAGACCGCTTGCATCCGCACCAGATCGGCCCCTTCTGTCGCCTTGTAGACGTTGATATCGAACAGGGTCTGGTTGTCGTGCTTGGAGACATAGTTCTGGATCTCCACCGGATCGACCGCATAACCTGCCGGTTGGCCGTTATAGTCGACATCCGCCCCTTTCTTGGGCACGCCATCCTTGTCGGTCAGCACAAACTCTTTCAGGTTGCCGGCCATGCCGAGGCGGACCAGGTCTGCCTGATGCAGGGCGGTTTCCAGCTCGACCTTGCTCATCTCGTTGTTGTCAACAAGTGCGCCGTTACCAAAGCCCTGGGTTTGGCGAATGCCATCACCGCCATCAAACGGACTGCCGCCGCGCACTGCATCACGCAGGCGATCGGAGAAGGAGCCGATGCCGGTGCCGCCGAGGTTCTTCTGGGTGGCCTGGACAAAGCGCTTGTCATTTTCCACTTCGCCGAAGTTCCAGCCTTCGCCGTAGAAGTACATCTCGGGGTTAATGGCTTTCACTGCCGCCAGCGCCTTGACCATCTGCTCTTTCGGGTGGTGGCCCATCAGGTCAAAGCGGAAGGCATCGACCTTGTAGTCACGGGTCCAGGTCACCAGCGAATCTTCGATCAGCTTGGCGAACATGGCATGCTCGGGGGCGGTGTTGGAGCAGCAGGTGGAGTTTTCTACCGCGCCGGTATCCTGATTCAGCCGCTGGTAGTACCAGGGCACGATCTTGTCGAGTACCGATTTGCTGCTCAGGCCTGCTTCGTTGGTGTGGTTATAGACCACGTCCATCACCACGTTCATGCCGATGTCGTTCTTGATGGCCATGACCATCTCGCGGAACTCTTTGATCCGCGTGGTGCCATCGGCATCGGTGGCGTAAGAGCCCTCCGGCACCGTGTAGTGGAACGGATCATAACCCCAGTTGAAGGAGTCGTGACCGCGGATGTAGCTATGAAGGTCTTGTACCTCTTCACTGCGCGGGTCCAGATTTTCCAGCACCTCGGCAATGGTGGCATCCCCGTTGCAGTTAGCTTTGTAAGCAGACTCCTTGACCGCAGGGTTAACCTCGCACAGCTTGCTAAACGGGTCGCTGATATTGGCGACTTTGGCTGGATCTTCGTTGACGGTGGCAATATCGAACACCGGCAACAGGTGCAGGTGGCTGACACCCTCTTTGGCAAGCGCTTTAAGATGAGTGACCGGCTTGCTGTCAGATTCGGTCAGGCCGACAAATTTGCCGCGTTTCTCTTCAGCGGTCGATGCATCGTTACCGGTCAGGTCGCGAATATGGGCCTCGTAGATCACCATCTTGGCCAGATCGGCGGAGGATTTTTGGCTATGGGGGGCTTCAAGCTCATCCCAGCCCGCGGGTTTCAGGCTGGCATCATTGAGATCCACCACCTGGCTGAATTCAGAGTTCATCGCCAGGCTCAGGGCGTAGGGGTCGGTGACCTCATACTTTTCAATCTGGCGACTTAGCGGGTGGTAGACCTCCAAGGCATAGCGGTAGTACTTGCCGACCAGATCGCTGCCCCCTTCTACACTCCAGCTACCGCTGGCATCGTCGAAGGTCATGGCGCGGGTTTCAACGGCCTGTTTGTTTTCGTCATAGAGTGCCAGCTTGACCTTGGTGGCGGTCGGGGCCCACAGCCGGAAGGTGACCTTGCCACCCTCGACCACGGCGCCATAGCTCAGCTTGGCCGCTTCCTTGGCATAGAGTGTATCGAGCAGGCCAGCGCTCTGCACCAGGGTGGCGCCTTGCAGCAGACCATCGTTATTGACCGCCATGGCCACCAACTCACCTTTGAGCAGCGGCTTCAGATCCTTGCCGGCAGGCAGTTTGAAGGCTTGACGATCTTTGAGGTGCGGATATTTGGCCTTTGCTCATCGCTGAGCTCAGTCTTGCTCAGGTTGATAAAGGGGAAGACAAATTCGCCGTTCTCGTTGGCTTCCACCTTGCCTTCGGGGGTGGAGTAGAGACGCACCCAGGGGTGATCGCCGCCGCCCGCCCAGATCAGAGTGTTGCCATCAATCAGATGGGCGCTGGCGCCAGCCACGCCAAAGGCAGCTTTAAAGGCAGAAGCACGATCGGGGAAAATTTCATTTTTGCCGGCGACAATCGCAATGGTGCGATCGGCATGCTCAGTGAAGTCAACCTTCATATCTGCGCCAGTGAGGTTCGCCTTATCGCCGTTACGGGCGATAAAGTTGATGCATTTTTCAACTTTGGCCAGCGGCACCACCCAGGCCGGGCCAAATTCATCGGCTTGCTCAGGGGTCTTGCTCTGGTCATCCCAGTTGGTGTTCAGGCCACTTTCGGCGATATCGTCGCAGGCCTCGTTGTTCCACAGGTGCAGGCTGTAGTTGGCGAAGGGGCCAGTGACCCCGCGGGCCGCACTGGTCTGGGTATCCACCAGGGCTATCACCGCTTGGTCGGGCCCGGCCACCAGTTGCTCTGCAGGGGGTTGTACATTGGGCAGACGGGCAATGGGGCCGTCCGTGGGTTCAGGGGTGGAGGGGGTTGAGGGGGAGGAGCTGTTGTCATTACAGCCAGACAAAAGCGCGAGTAGTGAGGCTGTTACCAGCGCCACTTTGGTCTTTTTCATATCCATATTTTTATAATTCCCGCTGTAGTTAGTCTCGATAGTCGAGCACCCGGTCATTGCCAGGCGGTGCCATATTAATCAGCGGCAATCGATTCAAATGTGAGCGGAAGGGCAAAAAAATCATCCAGTTTCAACAAGATAACGTTTTCAAGCTGAAACTTCGATCCGGCTCACAGACCTCGCAGCCATTTGGCCTCATATCTGGAAAACGGCAGCCACTGGGTCAGAAAAGCAATGTCTGATCAAGTGGATAGACAAGGAGTAAGCAATGAAACGGATTGAAGAGCAGGCAAGACGACTCGATCAGGAGTATCAGGCGATCGGGCAACTGTTCGACCAGTTCTGCCAGCAGGCTGGCGTCCTAGCCGAGCAGTATCACTTCTTCAACTGGCCCGATTATGAAGATTCGCCTCCGCTGAGCCGCGCCTTCACCCTGTTGGGGGAACCCCGCGAGTTGCGGCTGCGCTGTCAGCCCGGAGAGCGCTCCGCTCTCAATGGGGTGATCCAGGTGGTCTCGGAGGATGGAACCATCGATGCCAGCCTCGGGTTTCGCGCCGATGGCCAGCTGCTGCTGGAGTCCGGCAAGCTGCTGGACAACCCGCCCGGACTGTTGCTCAAGCTGCTGCTCGGCGCGGTGTGGCAACACAAGCCCCAGGAGGAGATCACCGGGCAACCGCATTGACATCAGGGAGCCAACGGCACTGAAACCAAGGGGGCCAACGGCCCCCGCTATTTATCCTATGCGCTGGCGATCTCGATGGTCACATGCACCAGCTCTTCATGGATCGCCAGCCGCTCGCGGATCTGCTGCGCCGGCAGCGGATTGACCATCAGCACAGAGAGCACGCAGGCATACTGCTGCTGCCCCACCCGCCAGACATGCAGATCACGGATATCGGTCTGTGGCAACTCGGCGATAACCTCGCGGATCTCCGCCACCAGCGGGGTATCCATCTCGGCATCCAGCAGCACCCGGCCGGAGTCGCGCAGCAGACCCCAGGCCCATACCGCGACCAGTCCGGCGCCGACGATGCCCATCAGCGGGTCGAGCCAGTCTGCCCCCCACAACATGCCCCCCACCAGCGCCAGGATCGCCAGCACGGAAGTGGCTGCATCCGCCAGTACGTGGATATAGGCGGCGCGCAGGTTGAGATCCTGATGACCGTGGTGATCGTCATGGTCATGATGATGATCGTGGTCGTGATGCTCATGATGGTGGTCATGCCCATGCCCATGCCCATGATGGTGATGGCCGTGATCATCCTTGAGCAGCCAGGCACAGGCGAGGTTCACCAGCAGCCCCACCAGCGCGATGGCGATCGCCTGTTGATAGTGGATCGGGCTGGGATCGAGCAGCCGGAACACCGACTCGAACAGCATCAACCCGGCCACCCCCATCAGCAACAGGGCGCTGGTGAAGCCACCCAGCACCTCGATCTTCCAGGTGCCGAAGCTGAATCTGTGGTCGCGAGCGAAGTGGCGGGCGGCGCGATAGGCCAGCACCGAGAGACCGAGCGCCAGCGCGTGGGAGCTCATGTGCCAGCCATCCGCCAGCAGCGCCATGGAGTTGTAGAACCAGCCGCCGCCGATCTCCGCCACCATCATGATGACGGTCAGCAATACGGCCCAGCGGGTCTTCTGTTCGGCCAGCGGATTACCCTCGTGGATAATGGGTTGATGGCAGTGGGATTGAGCGAGGGACGACATGGATTTCTCCTGAGAGCGATGATGCAATATACTATACCCCAGTATAGTTTTGTTGATCGAGAGGATCCGTCATGTCCCACACCATTCACGACAAAAAGAAGCTGCTGGCCCGGGTGCGCCGCATCAAGGGACAGACCGGGGCACTAGAGAGTGCACTGGAGCTGGAGAGCGACTGCACCGCCATTTTGCAGCAGATTGCCGCCATCCGCGGCGCCGTCAACGGCCTGATGCTGGAGGTGCTGGAGGGGCATATGCGCGAACACCTGGGCGCCGCCGATGCCACCCCGGCCGAGCGGCTGGAGGATCTGGATCAGGTGGTCAGCGTCCTGAGATCCTATTTGAAGTGACCAGGGTGGCACGGCCTGCCAGTGGCGCTATCCCTACCGGCACAACAAGCGTCGGGCTTGAGCCACCGCGAGCTTTGCGCCATGATGTCCCGCCCGGCTGACCGCCGGTTTTACTGGACAGTCAATTTCAAGGATCCCCCCCCATGTTTGAACACGTCGATGCCTATGCTGGCGACCCCATCCTGACGCTAGTCGAGACCTTCCACAAAGACCCCCGCGAGCAGAAGGTGAACCTGGGGATCGGCCTCTATTACGACGAGCAGGGCCGCATTCCGCTGCTGCCGTCAGTGCAGCAGGCCGAGGCACAGCGCGCCGCGGCCCCGGCGCCGCGCCCCTACCAGCCGATGGAAGGCGCCGCCAACTACCGCACTGCGGTGCAACACCTGCTGTTCGGTGCCGACCATGAAGCGGTCAAGACGGGACGCATCGCCACCATCCAGACCATCGGCGGCTCCGGCGCGCTTAAGATCGGGGCCGATCTGCTCAAGCGTTACTTCCCGGCCTCCGAGGTGTGGGTCAGCAATCCGACCTGGGATAACCACAAGGCGATGTTCGAGGGGGCCGGCATCAAGGTGCACGACTACCCCTACTACGATGCGGCCACCGGTGGCGTACAGTTCGATGCGATGCTCGACTGCCTGAGCAGCCTGCCGGCCAAGAGCATCGTGCTGCTGCACCCCTGCTGCCACAACCCGACCGGGGTGGATCTCTCCCGCGCCCAGTGGGACCAGGTGATCGCACTGGTGGTCGAGAAGAACCTGATCCCCTTTATGGATATCGCCTATCAGGGCTTCGGTGACGGGCTGGAAGAGGATGCCTACGCCATCCGCGCCATGGTGGCCGCCGGTGTCAGCTTCTTTGTCAGCAACTCGTTTTCCAAGAACCTCTCCTTCTACGGCGAGCGCTGCGGCGGCCTGTCGGTGATCTGCAAGGATGCCGAAGAGGCAAGCCGCGTACTGGGCCAGATGAAGGCCACCGTGCGCCGCAACTACTCCAGCCCACCCACCCACGGTGGCCAGATCACCGCGGCTGTGATGAGCCAACCCGAGCTGCACGCCCTGTGGGTCGATGAAGTGACCGAGATGCGCACCCGCATCAAGGCGATGCGCCAGAAGCTGTTCGAGGTGCTGAGTGCCAAGGTGCCCGGCCGCGACTTCAGCTACTTCATCAACCAGCGCGGCATGTTCAGCTACACCGGCTTCACGCCGGAGCAGGTTGACAGACTGCGCGAAGAGTTCGCCGTCTATCTGGTGCGCTCCGGCCGCATGTGCGTAGCGGGCCTCAACAGTCGCAACGTCGACTACGTGGCCGACACCATGGCCGCGGTGCTCAAGAGCTGATCCGCGCAAGCTCTGACCAAGGCCGCCATGTTGATCAGTTCAGGGACCATTGACTGATCTTTTTGCGGTAAGGCCTTCTGCGGTAAGACAATCCGGAACCCGTCATGGGTTCCGGATTTTTGTTTTTAGTGAAGATCGGGAAGTTGTGAGTCTGAGCTTATTCAGCTTGGTGTGACAAGGTGGTCAGCTGTCGGGCAACTTTGCCCAGCTGTTGGCGGGAGGGTTTGAGATTGCCGCCAAGATCGGGCCAGGGGAGCCAGTGGTCGGGCACCATAAAGCCGGGCAGGGCGCTGCGGATCCAGGCTGCCAGTTCGGAGTCGGGAACCGGTTCGCCGTGCCAGTCGATAAAGGCGGCGGGGCGTTGCCCCCACTCGTCGCTCGGCACCGGCACCACCAGCGCCTGGGCGACGGCGGGATGATCCACCAGTCGCTGCTCGATGGTTTCGGGCTGGATGTTTTCACCACCCGAGATAAAGAGGTTATCGAGCCGCCCCTCTATCAGCAGCTCCCCTGCCACAGTGAACCGCCCCTTGTCGCGGGTATGAAACCAGCCTTCGCTATCGAGGGGAAGTTCCAGCTCTCCTGCCCGGTAGTAACCGGCAAACAGGGTGGCGCCGCGCACGCAGATCTCCTGCCCCCGGATGCACACCTCCCGTCCCGGTAGCGGTTTGCCAACTACGCCTGCATCGCCGGGGATAGCGGTGCAGACCTGACTGCCCATCTCGGAGAGACCATAACTCACCTTGGGTTCCAGCCCCATGGCGCAGAGATGGCTCACCAGCGGTTGCGGGATGGCGGCGCCACCGAGCAGCAGTTCGCGCAATCGGGTGCGAGTGGGATCAAAACCCTCTGCCAGCAGGCGCCAGAGCTGGGTCGGCACCAGCGAGAGATGGGTAATAGGCTGCTGTTCAAGCCGCGCCTTGAGCGGCTGACTGCGATCGTCCAGCACCAACGTGGCACCCGCCAGAAAGACCCGAAACAGGATGGCGTAGCCGCCGACATGGAACAGCGGCAGGGAGAGCAGCCAGCCGCAGGCCTCATCGAGGGGAATGAGGGTGGCAGAGCCGCGGGCTGAGGCAAGATGGTTGCAGAGCCGGTGCACCACCGCTTTCGGCGTGCCGCTGGAGCCCGAGGTGAGGATCATATTGTTGAGCTGGGTCGATGCCAGCGGCCATGTCTCCTCGCTTGCCGACAGTTCGTGCGTGAAGTCGAGCAGCAAGGGCTGCCACTCTCCTGCCGGGATCTCCCCTGCCGACCAGAAGGCATCGGCATCGAGTTGCACCGCCAGCTCGCGCTGTTTTTCGAGAGGGAAGGCGGGGTTGAGCGGGCAGAACACCACGCCGCTGCGCACGCAGGCCCACGCCAGCAGCACATCTTCCAGCGCCCCGCGCACCACCGCCGCCAGATGATCGCCACGGCGCACTCCGGCTTGTTCCAGCTGTTGGCACAGGCTGTTGAGGCGGGCATCGAGCTGGCGGTAACTGAGGGGCGAGGCGGTGTGGATGGCAATGCGGTTCGGGGCTGTGATTGCCCGGTGGCGTACCGGGCAAGGTGTCTGTTCGGGTGAACGGGAGGGGTCAATCACGGTAATACAGTTGCTCCAGTCGACTCAGATCCGGTTTGCCATCTTCCCCCAGCAGGTTGCCTGCCATCCAGCGGCGGGTATCCAGCCCCGGCGCCTGTTCCGGTGCCCACTCGCCCGCCAGATGAAAGAGCTGGTTCAGGCCCAGATCCGATTCGAAACAGGAGGAGATGATCACCTTGAGCCGCAGTTCGCGGGCGCGGGCGATCAGCGCTTCGCAGTTGGCCAGCGAACCGAGCAGGGTGGGTTTGAGCACCAGCGCGCGCAGTTGCGGGATCGGCTCCCACGGCTTGTCTTGCGCCAGCAGTTCGTCCAGCGCCACCGGCATGCCGGTGCGGTTGGCGACAAAGGCGATGTCGGCAAAGTTGGCGCAAGGGTCTTCCAGATACTCGATGCGATTCGGGTCGAGGTGGCCGCAGAAGGTCCACGCCTCCTCGCGGGTCCAGCCCTGGTTGGCATCCAGCACCAGCTTGAGGGAGGGGAGGCGATCGCACAGCAGGCGGATCAGCGCCAGCTCGTCACGCATCGGGTAGCGCGCTACCTTCAGCTTGGCCTTGCCGGGCGTGCGGTGCAGCCACTCTTTCCAGTTGCGCAGCAGCTCCTGGGGGGAGCCTTGAATGAGGGGATAGGGTTCCGGCAGCGGGTTGCGCTGCTCGGGCCATGTCCGGCGCGCGCAGTCGAGGCCAAATTGCACCGACGGCAGCACGGGGTTCGGGGTATCGCCGGCGGCCAGGGCCGCCAGCGTGGCGAGGGCTTCTGCCTCTGCCTGTTGCAGGCTCTCTTTCGAGAAGCCGGGCAGGGGGGCAATTTCCCCCCAGCCGTCGTTGATGCGCACCAACAGCCCCTCTCGCGCCACCTCCACCTTGCCGTGAAAGGTCAGTGGCTGGGTAAAAGGCAGTTGATAGCGATACAGGGCTAATGTCATCAGGGGTTCCGCTTGTATTTGGAGAAGTCGGGGCGACGCTTTTCGTTGAAGGCGTTGCGGCCTTCCTGACCCTCTTCGGTCATGTAGAACAGCATGGTGGCATTGCCCGCCAGCTCCTGCAAGCCCGCCTGACCATCACAGTCAGCGTTGAGGGCGGCTTTCAGGCAACGCAGCGCCATCGGGCTGTTTTGCAGCATTTCACGGCACCAGCGCACGGTTTCGCGCTCCAGTTCCGCCAGCGGCACGACGGTGTTGACCAGACCCATGTCGAGGGCTTGCTGGGCATCGTACATACGGCAGAGGAACCAGATTTCGCGGGCCTTCTTCTGGCCGACAATGCGAGCCATGTAGGAAGCCCCCCAACCGCCGTCGAAGGAGCCCACTTTCGGGCCGGTCTGGCCAAACTGGGCGTTGTCGGCGGCGATGGTCAGGTCACACATCATGTGCAGCACGTGGCCGCCACCGACCGCGTAACCGGCCACCATGGCAACCACAGGTTTCGGGCAGGTGCGGATGTCGCGTTGGAAGTCGAGCACGTTGAGGTGGTGAGTCCCCTCGTCATCGCGGTATCCACCGTAGTCGCCACGGATCTTCTGGTCGCCGCCGGCGCAGAAGGCTTTCTCGCCAAAACCGGTCAGGATGATGGTACCGATCTGATCGTCATAACGGGCATCGGCCAGCGCTTGCAGCATCTCTTTGACGGTACGGGGACGGAAGGCGTTGCGCACCTGGGGACGGTTGATGGTGATCTTGGCAATGCCATCGTTGGACTTGTGATAGAGGATGTCCTCGTAACCGGCGGAGCAATCCTGCCACTCAACAGGAGCGTACAGTTCCGCTTCCGTCATTGCTTCAATCATGGTTTTTTCCTTCTGATCTGGGAGAGTGCAGTTGAGCACCGAGTTGAACACAGAGTTGAGCAATCCCGGCATGTTGAACAGGTGCGTACAGTTCAGCTTCCGTCATTGCTTCAATCATGACTCGTCTCTTGTTGTTGGTTGACCCACTCCGCGAGGAGTCGGGCAAAGTTATCAGGCTGATGGGCGTGCAGATTATGGCCGCCATCCAGCACCAAGTGGTTGATTCTGCGATCCTGGTTCGCCAGCTGGCAAGCCAGCTGATGGAATTTGTGATCCCGCTTGCCACTCACCCAGGTGACCGGCAGCTGGCTCGCCATGAGCCAGGGGGAGAGATCCGGCTGCTTGCCTAGCGAAGTAGCGCGCAGCATGGTGGCGATGCCCAGACCGTCGTTGCCAAGGCGGCGGGCGATCTGGCGGGCCCGGGCCGCATCGTCAAGATCGGCAAACACCCCTTGCAGGTACCAGTCTGCCAGCACGTCAGCCAGGGGCTCGCGCTCGAAGCGCCGCGCCCACAGTTCATCGTGCTGGATGCGGGCGGTCCGCTCATTGTCTGGTAGCCCCGGGTGGCAGTTCTCCAGCAGCAGCCCCCGAAGCCCGGCGGGCTCGCGGCTGGCGTGATAGAGGGCCAGTCGCCCACCCAGGGAGTAACCCGCCAGCAGATAGCGTTCAATGTTGCGGCTGGCCAGCTCGGTGACCAGCCACTGGTGGCTCTGCTCAAAGTCGCTGACGTTGAGATCGCGATGCTGGCCGTGCCCCGGCAGATCGAGGGCGATGCAGTGGATGGCGGGCAGCCGGTCGATCACCGGTTGCCAGTCGCCGCTATCCCCCAGCAGGCCGTGCAGCAGCACCAGCGGCAGTGGCGCGTTGTCGCCATTATTTACCACGGATGGTGGCCCCCAGCGCCTTGAGATCATCGGCTACCTGCTCGCTCGGCACCCGGATCTCGATCAAGGTAACGCCATGTTTGAGGGCTGCGCGGTAGTCCTGTTCGAACTCGGCCAGGGTAGTCGGCGCGCGATAGGCGAGGCCAAACATGGCGGCAGCATGTTCAAAGCTGAGGCCGTGGGGCAGTCGGTAGTAGCTCTCCAGCAGCTCCCCTTCGCTGGGCACCGGCAACATACGGAAGATGCTGCCGCCATCGTTGTTGAGCAGGATCACCACCAGCGGGCGGCTCGCCTTGCCAAGCAGGGCCAGACTGTTGAGATCGTGCAGGGCGCTGAGATCGCCAAGCAGCAGTGTGGTAGGCTCATCACTGCCCGGCTCTAGCGACTGGGCAAAGCCATAGGCGGTGGCGATCAGGCCATCGATGCCGGAGGCGCCGCGGTTGGTCATCACCCGACCCGGCCCCTTGCCCGTTTCACCGAGCATATCCATCAGTCGGGCTGGCATGCTGTTGCCGACAAACAGTTGCCCCTCGATAAGACTATTGAGGCGATGGCAGACCCCGAGCTCGGAGAAGTGCTCGCAGGCGACGGCGATCTGCTGGCTGGCGTTGTGTTGCAGCTCGGCCAGCTGGTGCCAGGGGGCCTGAGCGATGGTGACCGGATGGGCGGCGGCAAAGGCGCTGGCACTGCAGAGCAGCCGGTTGCGCAGCCGGTAGTCGGGATCGAGCCGCGCCGGTTGCGGATCCACCAGCCAGTAATCCTGCCATGAATGGTGCTTGATGAACTGGCCGAGCCGCTTGGAGACAAGCCGCGCGCCAAATTGCAGCAGCACCTCGGCGCGTCCCAGCTCGGCGACGAATGCAGGGTCGTTGAGCGCCAGATCCATATGAATGAGGTTGCGGCTATCGAAGCGGAGCTGGCTCTGCAGATCCGCCAGCAGCGGCCAGCCGAGTTGCTCCGCCAGTGTGGCGACCGCCTGTGCCTGTTCGGGATCCGTGATCCGTCCGGCTACAATCACCCCGCGCTTGTGTTGCCACTCGTGCCATTCGGGCTGTGGTGGGCAGGCCGGTACGTTCTGTTGCCACGGGCTCCATGGCCTGTGGGAGCTGAGCCAGTTGCCGAGGGGGGCCAGATAGTCGGAGAAATCCTGATAGTGCTCGCCCGGGTAGAGAGGCTCGGGGTACATGCAGTTGAAGTGCACCACCCCGGGAGTGAGCGCCTGCTTGGCCAGCGCCTGATCCACCGAGCTCAGCACAAACGCCGCCGGAATGGTCGGGGTGGGGCTTGGCAGGTTCTGCTGATAGACGGGGTAGCGGCCGAAGATCCCCTGCTGATCGATCGCCTGATTGGCGCCGTTGTCGATAAGCTCAGGAGGGCGGTCGGCGGAGAGAATAATCAGCGGCACCCCGGTGAGCTGGGCCTCTGCCACGGCGGGCCAGAGGTTGGCCACGGCTGTGCCCGACGTCATGATCACCGCCACTGGCCGGTTGCTCCCCTTGGCCAGCCCCAGCGCCATAAAGCCGAGGCCGCGCTCGTCAAAGTGCAGGTGACGGCGAAAGCCCTGATGGGCCGCGGCCGCCATGGTCAGCGGCGCAGAGCGGGAGCCGGGGGCCAGCGCGATGTCGCGCACTCCGAGGCGAAAGAGCTCCTCCAGCAAGAGGGAGGACCAGACGTGGTTGAAGGTGGCGTGCTGGCTCGAAAACGGGGGGCAGGCAAACTCTTCGCTGGCAGGCTCTTTACGGGTGGGCATAGGGGCTCTCGCGGGTTGAAAAGGGGTCATGGCTATCCCAGTAGGGAGAGCACATTGGCGATCTTGTTGTCGAGTTCGGCCCACTCGGCGACAGGCTCGGAACCGGCGACAATGCCGGCACCGGCAAACAGGGTGACGCTGCCCGGCTGAATGCGGGCGCTGCGAATGGCGACCGAGAACTCGGAGGTCTCCCGGCTCAACATGCCACAGGCACCGGCGTACCAGCCCCGATCATAGGGCTCGAACTCGCGGATAAAGGCCAGTGCGGCCTCACGCGGGGCGCCGCCCACAGCCGGAGTCGGGTGGAGGGCATCGAGCAATTGCCAGTCGCAGACCCCGGGCTTGAGCTCGGCCTCGATATCGCATCTGAGGTGTTGCAGCAGCCGCAGTTTGAGAATGCGCGGCTCGGTCAGGGTGGCGTCGTGGGCCAGCGGAGCCAGACGGCTGAGGATGTCGGCATGTACCAGCCGGTTCTCCAGCCGGTTCTTGCTGTCGGCCAGCAGCTCGGCGGCCAGTTGGGCATCCACCTCTTCATCACCGGAGCGGCGGATGGTGCCCGCCAGCGCCTCGGTAAAGAGGTGGCTCCCTTCCCGGCGGTAGAGCCGCTCGGGGGAGCAGGCGATAAAGGCCTGCTCGGGGGAGAATTGAAAACCGAAGTGGAAGCAGTCCTGGGCGTGGCGAGCCCACTGGTCGAGCATGGCCCAGGGACATACATCACCATTGCCGTGCTGGCTGGTCAATATGCTCTCCCGCGACAGTACCACCTTGGGGGTGTGGGCCTGAAAATCGGGGGCGGTGACGCGCTCCACCAGCGTTTGCCACTGGGCGGGACCGGGGCAATCCTGTCGCTGCCAGGGCTGTTTTTGCAGGGCGGGTAGCGGGGTTTCCGGGCGCAGGGCCTCGAGGGCGGCGTCGGCGGCCTGCAGTTCGGCCTCGAGATTGTGGTCATCCAGCCAGAGGTTGAGGCAGAGGCTGACGCATTCGCCACGGCGCACCAGCTCGATGCGGGGCAGCACGAAACGGCAGGGGCCAAACCCTTGCCAGCCGGACTGGGCCGGATCGAACGCCAGTCCGCCATAGTAGCGGGGGCTGTCGTCATGATGCTGGCTGGCGTTGGCACACACCTGTTTGATGGCGTACGGCTCGGTCAGTTCATGGATCACGCCCAGCGCGACATACTCGGGACGATCCTCTCCACGGGCCTGCCAGTAGATGCGAGGATAGAGGGTTTGCGCCGCGAGCCAGCCCAGAAAGGAGCGGATCTCGATTGCCACTCGCAACCGCACGAAGCCGCTGACGTTGCTGTGACGCAGGGCGTCCAGTTGTTGCTTGATATGGGTCTGAGCCAACATGGATTCTTGTCTGAGCCGGGTAGTAACGAGCGATCCGGTAGCCGGATGCCGTAGGTTTATGCCAAAGGGCGATGATTTCCTATATATTATCTGCCCATTCGTCCATGTAAATCGCCCGAGGGAGCTTCACTCTCCGGGGCCAAGTATACCCAAATCCGGTTCGATAACCCTTAACACGATCAATATCCGATTGTTTGGCCATCACAATATGACAAATACCTTCTCTGTTTGGTTGCTGGCGGCGCGTTTGCGAACACTGCCGCTCGCCTGCTCTTCCATCCTGCTGGGCTCGGGGCTGGCTGCCAGTCGTGGTGCCTTCGATGGCACCATCATGGCGCTCTCGCTGCTGACCGCCATCCTGCTGCAGATCCTCTCCAATCTGGCCAACGATTACGGCGATGCGGTCTCCGGCGCCGACAATGGCGAGCGGATCGGCCCGCAGCGGGCGGTGGTCTCCGGCCTTATCACCAAAAAACAGATGTGCGTGGCGATGGCGCTGACCGCGCTGGCGGCGGTGGCCAGCGGCCTGCTGCTGCTGGGCTGCGCCTTTGGTGGCCAGTGGCTGCAGATCTTGGCATTCGTGGTGCTGGGGGGCGCGGCCATCGTAGCGGCAGTGACCTACACCGTGGGCAAGACCCCTTACGGCTATCGCGGGTTTGGCGACATCTCTGTGTTCCTGTTCTTCGGTCTGCTGGGGGTGCTCGGCTCCTACTACCTCTTCACCAAGAGTCTGGCGTGGGATCTGCTGCTGCCTGCCACTGCCTGTGGTCTGCTGGCGACCGCCGTGCTCAATATCAACAATGTGCGCGACATCGAGACCGACGCCGCCAGCGGCAAGATCACTCTGGCGGTACGCCTTGGCCGCAACCGCGCCATCGCCTATCACTGGGTACTGTTGGGGGCTGCGCTGCTGGCGACCATCGCCTTTATCCTGATCCAGCCCGCCAGTTTCTGGCCGTGGATCTTCCTGCCCGCCATGAAGCCCCTCAGCGATGCGGCGCGTACCCTGCGCGAAAGCTACGATGGCGAGGTGCTGACCGGCGCCCTCAAGAAGACAGCCATCAGCGCGTTTCTGTTCAGCCTGCTGCTCTCCATCGGGTTGGCGCTCTCCTGACGTGCTGAATAGAAAGGCGATAAATGAAAAGGGCTCCCGAACGGGAGCCCTTTTTGATCGTCATCGGGTGCTAGGGTCAGCTGGCCTTGGTTAGCGCCGGTGCACGACGGGAGAAAAGCAGGGTATCCAGCAGCCAGATGGCGACCATGGAGACGCCCACCAGCGGGAAGGCGATCCCCAGCAGGATCAGCAAGGCGATGGCACCGCGCATCGGCGGGAGTTGGGCGGGCAGCGGCGGCGCGGCGAGACGCCCCTGCGGGCGGCGGCACCACCAGATCCACAAGCCGCTTACGGCACTAGCCAGCACCATCAGGCAGATGATCAGCATGGCGAGCTGGTGGGGCCAGCCGTAGAGCTTGCCCATGTGCAGCATGACGCCGCTCTCCACCGTCTTGGCGACCGGGCCGTAATCCTGCCAGCGCACATCGGCCAGCACCTTGCCGCTGTATTGATCGATATGCAGGGTGGCGTCGTTGCGTGGATCGTCGGCAAACAGGGCGATGGTGTAGACGCCGGTGGCGCCGACCGGCGGGGTGATGCTGTAACCCGGTTGGACTCGCCGCTCATGGGCTGTCTCGACCACCTGTTGCAGCGCAATGCGCTGGCTGGCCATCACCATACCCTCATGCTCGCCGTGGTTCATGGCACCATGATCGTGCGCCTCATCGACCGGCTGCGAGCTGGGCATGGGGGTGTTCTCCATCGCCCAGGGAACGGTCTGCTCATGAGCCTGATTCAGGCTGCGGGCCAGCGGCGCCGATTTGGGCACCTCGTTCCACATGGCGGCGGGGAAGCGGTTCCAGACCGCGGCAAACTGATCGCCCCAGAAGCCGGTCCAGGTCATGCCGCTCAGCAGCAACAGCAGCAGGAAACCGGCGCCCCAGAAGCCGACCACGGCGTGCAGATCCCGCCACCAGAGACGTCCGCGCTGGTTCATTCTGGGCCAGAGGATGCCGCCCACCCCGGGCCCCTTGCGTGGCCACCAGAGGTAGAGGCCGCTGATAAGCAACACCAGTCCCCAACCTGCGGCCAGTTCGATCAGCCGATCCCCTGTGGTGCCGAGCAGCAGCTCGGCGTGCAGAGCGCGAGCGACCGCTTGCAGATTCCACTTGTTATCCATGGTGCCGAGCAGGGCGCCGCTGGCGGGATCGAGGAACAGAGTCAGCTCCTGTTCACCCCGATTGACGATGAACTGAGCGCTCAGGTCGGGAGCGGCAGGCGGCAGATATTTGCGCAGGCTGGCGTCCGGCATGGCGATCATCGCCTTGGCCAGCAGCTGGTCGGCACTCAGGGTCTGGCTGGCGGGGGCGACCTTCATCAGCTCGGGGTACATCAGGTTGTCGAGCTGGGGTTTGAACAGATAGACGATCCCGGTCAGCGATAGCAGGATCAGGAAAGGGGCGACAAAGAGACCGGCGTAGAAGTGCCAGCGCCAGATCCGTTGGTAATGACTCGAGTCCCTGTTTTTCATTGCGCATCCTTGTTAGAGTGCCAAACCTTTCGGTTGGTGGAATGTTTGTGGCGGCACGGATAATAGCAGTAACGTTTCGTTAACTTCAATCACACATATCGTGACCGGTTCAGTGCGGGATGGCGGTGATATAGCGCGCTGACAGGGCGATGGCGGTTTGCCGGATGGGATGAGAACGCTTTGGGGAAAGAGAGTTTTCTGCTGGACTTTTCCTTATAAATTATTACCTTGTGATAAAAATTTGCAGGCGAGGGTAGTGGTAACGGAATGGGAGTAGTCATGCAGCCACATGGGCAGTTCGAGATGGAGCGCGTGGGCCAGATGTTGATCTGCCGCCCGAGTGGCCCCTTCAATCTGGCGGGCGCCATGGCCTATGAAGCGCGTTTTCGCCACGAACTGGCCGATCTGATGGGGCGCCCCTGGGGGATTGTCGAGGTCGCGACCGAGTTCGAAGCAGCCGGGCCCGAGGTGCTGGCCCGTTTTCGTCGCCAGTTTGGCTGGTGTGCCGAGCGTGGCTGCCAGTATCTGGCGGTGGTCTTGGTGGGGGGCTTCAAGCGTTATTTGGCGGATAACATCTTCAAGGATCTGCCCTTTCGGGCGGTACGTTACTTCGAACAGGAGGCCGCCGCCCTCCAGTGGCTGGAGGAGCAGCTCAGCACCGCTCCCTGTGCACCAGCAGGCGCTTGACCACCCCGCTCCCCGCGTGGACGAGCTTCACTCCAGCTTGATAAACCACTTGTCTCGCTCGTCAATGCAGTCGGGTTCACCCATTTCGAACTCGCGGCAGATGAGGGGGCGCACCTCATAAATGCGGCACATCATGGTGTTGCGGTCGAGCGCCGCACACCAGCCATCTTCCAGTCGGTGCATCACGGGCACCTGACCCTCAATCTCGTCCACGTAGCGATCCGGTACGCCGGTATCGGTAAACAGCATCACTTCGAGGCGGCAGCAGCAGGCTTCGCAGTTCTGGCAGCTGACGTCGGCTTGGGGTTCTCTGTTCATCTGTGTTTTCCATGCCATCGGAATGGCACATTTTCGATAAAAAAAACAGGCGCCTGCAAAGGCGCCCGTGCTGTGGTTCATGACAAGTCGGGCAGAGATGCTGCCCGCCATCGTCCTTAGCCCAGTTTGCGGGCGCGGTAGCTGCGCCCCTTGATCTTGCCTTCCTGCAATCGCTTGAGGGCGGCGCTCGCCACGCTGCGCTTCACGGCGACGTAGGAGTACTGCTCGGCGATCTGGATCTTGCCCACGTCGGCGCCGGCAATGCCGCCTTCGCCAGTCAGGGCGCCAAGAATGTCACCGGCCCGCACCTTGGTCTTGCGACCGGCATCGATGGAGAGGGTCACCATCTGCGGCGCGATCGGCTTGATGTCGCGACCTATGCTGTCGAGATCACCCAGCGGCATCGGGGCCCGCTGGTACTCTTCGATGAAGTTGACCCGCTGGGCTTCGTTCGGCTGATAGAGGCTCAGGGCCAGACCCTGCTGGCCGGCACGACCGGTACGGCCGATGCGGTGCACGTGCACTTCCGGATCATAGGTCAGCTCGTAGTTGATGACGGCGCCCAGCTCCTTGATGTCGAGGCCACGGGCCGCCACGTCGGTGGCCACCAGAATGGTGGCGCTGCCGTTGGCAAAGCGCACCAGCACCTGATCCCGCTCGCGCTGTTCCAGATCGCCGTTCAGCGCCAGCGCGGAGAAGCCCTTGGCGGCCAGATGGTCGGCCACCTCGTTACAGGCGCGCTTGGTGTTGCAGAACACCACGCAGGAGCTCGGCTGGTAGTGGCTCAGCAGCCAGGTGAGGGCATCGAGGCGCTGACCAAAGGGGACTTCGTAGAGCTTCTGTTCGATAGCGCTCCCCTCGTGCAGGGACTCCACGCTCACCTCGACCGGATTGCGCTGCACGCCGCGGCTCATCTGGGCGATCCCTTCCGGATAGGTGGCGGAGAACAGCAGGGTCTGACGGCGCTCGGGGGCATAACTAATGACCCGGTTGATATCTTCGCCAAAGCCCATGTCCAGCATGCGATCCGCTTCGTCCAGCACCAGCGTTTCCAGGCTCGAGAGCTCCAGCGTGCCCTGCTCCAGATGCTTGAGAATGCGGCCCGGGGTGCCGACGGCGATGTGGGCGCCAAAGCTCAGGGTGGCGGACTGCGGTGCGGTCGGGGTGCCGCCGCACAGGGTGACCAGCTTGACGTTGGGCAGGGCGCGCGCCAGACGACGGATCTCGGTGGCCACCTGATCCGCCAGTTCACGGGTCGGACAGAGTACCAGCGCCTGTACGTCGACACGGTTGACGTTGAGGCGGGAGAGCAGGCCGAGGGCGAAAGCAGCGGTCTTGCCGCTGCCGGTTTTTGCCTTGGCGATAAGATCCTTGCCATCGAGCACCAGCGGCAGGCTCTGGGCCTGGATCGGGGTCATCTGCAGGTAACCCAGGCTGGTGAGGTTTTCTTGCAGGGCGGGGGAGAGATTGAGGCTGCTAAATTCGCTGTTGTTCACAAAAGGACTCTATTTCGGAGAAAACGGGGATGCGCGAGCGCTAAGGCCGCGCATCATACCAGAATGTGGCACCGGATGTGGCGGATTTTTGAACGGCGGGCCATGAGGCGGCATGCAGGGTTCATTTGTTGCCAAATCGATCAGGGCAATCACTGACAATGCGAGGCGCTGTTCCAGAGCCGTATTGGTGGCAAGCGTTATACTTATTTCAGGTTATTTGAGTAAGGAGCTTGCCATGGACAGCCAAGCGTTTTCCTCAATGCTGCGTTCTTTTGCCCAGCTCGACCCAATCCAACTAGAACGCGCCCAGGAACAACTTCGTCACCATCTGCAACGTGATCAACTCCATCAGGCATTGGCAAACCAGAGCGAGGCTGTCGCAGCATGCCCCTGTTGCAATTCCTCCCATGTCATTCATTGGGGACGTGCTCGTGGTCAGCAGCGGTTCCGTTGTAAGGCATGCGGCAAAACATTCAATCAATTGGATGGTTCTGCTTTGGCGGGGCTTCATCACAAGCACAAGTGGGCTGCCTATGCTGACTGCCTCAGTCGTGGGTTGTCGCTGCGAGCCGCTGCCAGAGAGTGCGCCATCAACCTGAAGACCGCATTTCGTTGGCGCCATCGCTTTCTGCGCTACGCACTGACCACTCGAGCCAAGCAATTGGCCGGGATCGTCGAGGCCGATGAGGTATTTGTAGCCGAATCATTTAAGGGACGACGTCATCTGGATCGTCCAGCAAGGCGCCGGGGCGCGAAGGGTAAAAAACGTGGGCATATACCCTTGGTCCCGCTCTTAATCGCGCTAGATCGATATGGTCGAGAAAGTGATGCTGTGTTGTTAGATAAAAGCTTGAGTCAAATCGAACCTTCCCTAAAACCACTCCTCACGGCGGGAACAATCCTGTGCACGGATGGCAATCTAAGTTACAGCACGATTGCACAGAACGCGCCGGGCGTGATCCATAAGCGGTTGATCGCCAGCGCTCATCATCGAGTAGAAGATGATGTTTTCCACATCCAGACCCTCAATAACTACGTGAGTCGTTGGCGGGAATGGATGGCCAAATTTCACGGAGTAGGGACAGACTACCTGGAAAACTACCTTGCTTGGTTTCGAGTGGTGAACCAGGAGCCGAATACATCCTGTTCATGGCTGCTTGGCGGAGTCACTCGGCTCACCTACACGTAAAGGGAACAGCGCCCAATGCGATCAGGACTATTTTTTTTAAAAACACGCATCTAATTATTTATCAAGGATAAATATTTTCCATTTTTGGTATTTAAAAATAATGCGGAAAATTATTCCACGAGCAGTCGTTACGCCAAAGGGATGTTGCAAAAATGCTGTTTGAATATTTTAAAATACATATAAATGGCGTGCAGTTTTTGCAAGCTGTTGTTTTTATTTATCTTTGTGTTTTGTGTCGTGCGATTAATATCAGTGCGTTATGTAATTAATTTAAAAACGTTTGTATTATCCAGTATGCATGTTTTTGCCGTGAATTGTGATGGTTATCTGATTTTTAAATATGCAAATATCTATGATGGCGCCGGTCAAAAATTACAATTCACTCAGGTGCTACAGGTATGGAATACGTTCACTTTGTGCTCGGACTGGTGATGGTCCTCGCTCTTGCTTTGCTGGCTAACCGCCACAACTGGAAACAGATCAAGCTGCGTTATATCGGCCAACTGCTGGTGGTCGAACTGGCGCTGGCCTGGTTCATGCTGAACTCCGAAGTGGGTCTGGCGGTGGTGGGTGGCTTCGCGGCCGGCTTCACCAAGTTGATGGAGTTTGCCAAACAGGGTACCGACTTTGTGTTCGGTGGCCTGGTTAACGAAGGGGCCTTCTCCTTCTTCCTGATGGTGCTGATGCCCATCGTCTTCATCTCCGTGCTGATCGGTATTCTGCAGTACATCCGTCTGCTGCCGCTGGTGATCCGTGGCATCGGTACTGTGCTGGCCAAGATCAACGGCATGGGCAAGCTGGAGTCCTTCAACGCCATCAGCTCGATGATCGTCGGTCAGTCCGAGAACTTCATCGCCCTCAAGAACATCCTGCCGCACCTGAACGAGAAGCAGATGTACACCCTGGCGGCAACGGCGATGTCTACCGTTTCCATGTCCATCGTCGGTGCCTACATGCAGCTGATCGAGCCGCGCTACGTGGTTGCCGCGCTGGTGCTCAACATGTTCAGCACCTTTGTCGTGCTGTCGCTGATCAACCCTTACGAGCCGGACAATACCGTGACCGACGCCAAGGCGCTGGCCGAGGGGGACGAGCACCATACGCCGAAGAGAGAGAACTTCTTCGAGATGCTGGGCGAGTACATCATGGCCGGTTTTTCCGTCGCCGTTATCGTGGCTGCCATGCTGGTGGGTTTCATCGCCCTGATCGCCCTGGTCAACTACCTGTTCGAGCTGGCGTTTGGCGTGAACTTCCAGTTCGTCATGGGCTACCTGTTCTACCCGATCGCCTGGATCCTGGGTATCCCGAGTGGTGAAGCGCTGCAAGCGGGCTCCATCATGGCGACCAAGCTGGTAACCAACGAGTTCGTGGCGATGATGGATCTGGGCAAGATTGCTGCCGAGCTCTCTCCGCGTACCGTCGGCATCCTCTCCATCTTCATGGTCTCTTTCGCCAACTTCAGCTCCATCGGCATCATCGCCGGTGCGGTAAAAGCGCTGAACGAAGAGAAGGGCAACATGGTTTCCCGCTTTGGTCTGAAGCTGGTCTACGGTTCTACCCTGGTCAGCCTGCTCTCCGCTGTTATTGCAGGCATCATGATCTGATCCTCTAGTGGCACCCGCCACGGTTTGAGCCCCTGACGTCGTCAGGGGCTTGTTGTTTCTGGCTTACAGCCGCCAGCCACACCACCAGCCGGCGACCAGCAGGCTGAGGGTGCAAAAGCCGGTTTCGATGGCGCCACCACTGCGCAGCGGCCAGCCAGGCAGGCGGTAACGACGTTTGATGGGCCAGAACAGCGGAATGCCCGCCGGGGTGAGCCAATCCCCCAGCAGATGGCTGAGGTAGCCGACGATCAGGGCATCCTTGACCCCCACGGGCAGGGTGCCCGGCGGCAGGCTCTGGTTCAGCCCCCAGACGGCGGCGGCGACCGCCAGCAGACTGTGGGTGAAGCCGCGATGGCCGAACAGCCGCGACAGGGGTTTCGAGATCCACGGCAGTTGCTGCCCCAGCACCGATTTGGGGTGGTCGAGGTCGGGCAACAGGGCGCTGGCCAGCGCGGCAGGGATGGTCTGCCACAGACTGGCATCGGCCAGCGCCGGAGTGAGCTGCAGTTTGTGGGCGATCAGGGTGCAGGTAACGGAGAAGAGCAGGTGCCCTTGGGCGGTCATGATGATTACGGCGTGGACAAGATGGCGGCGCATCTTACCAGCCTGACGGTTGTGGTCAGCTCTTATTTTAAAAATCAGGATGTTACGGCGAAAAAGCGCCCAAGTAGGGCGCCTTTAGGGTCTCTTTACAGCGTGCCTTTGACCAGCCACTTGTCGAGGGCATTGGCGAAGCGCTGTTTGTCGGCGGCGTTGAAAGGGGCAGGGCCGCCGGTCTGCACGCCGGCCGAGCGCAGCTCTTCCATAAAGTTGCGCATGCCGAGCCGCGCCTTGATGGTCTCGCGGGTGTAGATCTCACCGCGGGGATTGAGCGCCTCGCCACCGGCATCGATCACCCAGGAAGCGAGGGGAATATCGCCGGTGATCACCAGATCGCCGGGCTGAACCTGCTGGGCGATGACATGATCTGCCACATCGAATCCCTTCTCCACCTGCTGGGTTTTGATAAAGGGGGAGGGGGGCACCCGTAATCCCTGATTGGCCACCAGGGTGGTGACGACCTGGGCGCGGTGGGCGGCGCGGTAGAGGATCTCCTTGACCGGAATGGGGCAGGCATCGGCATCAACCCAGATGGGCATGGCATGGTTTCCTGTAGTAAAAGCGGATGGAAAACGAGAGCGGTCATGTTAACACAGGCCTCCTTTCCCGGCGCGGGGCTGAGTCGTCCCCGCCTTTGGTGTAAGCTGGGGCCTGCATATGAAGCGAGAAGGAGATGAGATGGATCGGGTGCCCGGTGAAGTGATTTATGCCCTGACCCTGGATGGCAAGGGTGGCATGGCGCCGCTGACGGCGGGAAGCGAAGTCCCGGCGGCGCATCCCGGCTGGCTGCATCTGGATTACGGCAATCCCGATTCGGCGCGCTGGCTGCTGCAGACACCCTTGCTCAGCGAGGTGGCCAGGGAGTCGCTGCTCGGCCAGAGCAATCGTCCCAAGCTGGTGCGGATGGGGGAAACGGTGCTGCTGATCCTGCGCGGCATCAACCACAACAAGGATCACCGGCCCGAAGAGATGGTGGCGCTGCGCATCTTCATCACCCCGGATCTCATCATCAGCAGCCGTCGTCGCCCGCTGCTCTCGGAGCAGGATGTGTTCAACCAGCTCAAGCTGGGGGGCGGCGCCGACTCCCCGGCCGACTGGCTGGTGGAGATCTGCGATGCCCTGACCGATCGGGCGGGGGAGTTTGTCGAGGAGTTGCACGACAAGATCCTCGATCTGGAGGAGATGGTGCTGATGCGCGACCTGCCCGCCAATGGCCGCTTGGCGCTGATCCGCAAGCAGCTCATTATGATCCGCCGCTACCTCTCCCCCCAGCGGGATCTGGTGGCGCGCCTCGCCAACGAGAAGATCAGCTGGCTGGATGAGGATGACCGCCGCCGCCTGCTCGATATCGCCGACCGGTTGCGGCGCTGGCTCGATGATCTCGATGCCGGTGTAGCCCGCACGGCTGTGCTGGCGGACGAGATCAACAATCTGATGGCGGAGGCGACCAACCGCCGCGCCTACCAGATGTCGGTGATGGCGTTGCTGTTTTTGCCCGCCAGCTTCCTGACCGGCCTGTTCGGCATCAACCTGGGTGGGATGCCGGGGGCCGAGAGCCCGACCGCCTTCTGGGTCTTCTGCGGATCCTTGGTTACGCTGGCAAGCGGGCTGGCTGTCTGGCTCAAGCATCGGCGCTGGTGGTAAGGAGGCATAACCCATGTGGCAATCCATTGGCCTGACCTTGCTGCTGTTGCTGGGGCATACCCTGATCCGGCGGCTGATTCACAAGAGCCTGCTGGCGCTCGGTCAGAGCAGGCAAGTGAGCGAGAACCGGGTGCTCTACGTGGCCCATGTGTTCTACTTCCTGCTCGGCTGCGCCACCTTGCTGGTGCTGGCCGGGGTGTGGGGGCTCGACTTCTCCCGACTGGTGGTGCTCGCGTCCTCCTTCTTTGCGGTATTGGGGGTCGCCATGGTGGCCCAGTGGTCGATCCTCTCCAACATCACCGCCAGCATCACCATCTTCTTCGCCTTTCCTTACAAGATTGGCGACCGGATCCGCATCCTCGACAAGGACGACTCGGTCACCGGCGTCATCACCGAGATTGGTCTCTTCTACGTGCGGGTACGTGATGACAACGGCGATCTGGTCACCTATCCAGCCAACCTGATCCTGCAAAAGCCGGTCAGAAAGCTGGAGGGCAAGGTGGCGGAACCGCTGCAACCAGAATAGAAAGCAACCGGAATAACAAAAGGCTCCCTCGGGCTGTCTCTTATACACAAATCCCCAAGCATCGCTTGGGGATTTTTTTGAACCTTTTCCCTTCTCCGTGATCTGACTCTTTTGCCATCCCTTATCACGGCTCTAATATGCATCTCACCCAACTCGAACAATGGGCATTCGACCAGTTTGGCCATGCCAATCTCAAGGACCCCAGACGCACTGAACGTCTCGTCAAACTCGCCACCGCCCTTGCTCAACAACCCGGAGATTGCGTGTCACAACTTCCCCTCTCACCCGCCGACATGGAAGGCTCATATCGCTTTATTCGCAACCACCATGTCAATGCCGATGCCATTGCTGATGCAGGCTTTGCCACCACCGCAGCCCTAGCCAGGGACTACGACCTGTTGCTGGCACTGGAAGATACCACGGCCCTGACCTTCAACCATGCCAGCGTCCATGATGAGCTGGGGCACACCAATCAAGGCAGTAGTCGCGCTCTGCTGGCTCACTCCGTCTTGTTGTTTGCTCCGCATAAATCGCAGGTGGTCGGCATGATTGCACAGCGTATCTGGACCCGTGATGTCAGCAAGCGGGGAGAGAGCCACCGGCATGCCACCCGGCCTTACAAGGAGAAAGAGAGTCGCAAGTGGGAGGAGGCATCCGTGGCCTTTGCCGCCCGTCTCGGCACTCAGATGGCCAACGTTATCTCGGTCTGTGACCGGGAAGCGGATATCTACGAATATCTGCATTACAAGCAGAGCAACCAACAACGCTTTGTGGTGCGCTCGATGCAAAGTCGCTGTATCGAAGAGCATGACCACAAGCTCTACGACTATGCCCGGCAGTGCCACTCTGCCGGCACCAAGGTCGTCAAAATACCGCAGCGGGGCGGCAGAAAAGCCAGAGAGGCCGTGCTCGACATCAAGTTTACCAAAGTCACCCTAAAGGCTCCGGCCAACAAGCGTAACGAGCCGGATATCCCGCTCTACTACGTGGGATGCATTGAGCAGGGCGATGCCTCTGACCGGCTGGAGTGGCACCTGCTGACTAGTGAAGCCGTGACCGACGATGCACAGGCCCGCAAGGTTATCGGCTATTACGAGCGGCGCTGGCTTATCGAGGATTATCACAAGGTCTGGAAGAGTGCCGGCACTCGGGTAGAAACCTTAAGGATGCAGAGCATGGATAACCTGAAGCGGATGTGCGTCATCTTGTCGTTTATCGCGGTGCGTCTGTTGCAATTGAGGTTTATCAACGAGGAGTCATCGGCACAGAATCAAAGCTGCGAAACGGTGATAGGCCCGACGGGGTGGAAGCTGCTTTGGCGAAAGGTAGAGAAAACGCCGTTGCCAACCAAGGTGCCGGATATGAGATGGGCGTACCGGAGCCTGGCCAAGCTGGGGGGCTGGAAGGACACTAAACGAACGGGGCGGGCTTCAATAGCGGCATTATGGGAGGGCTGGTTTCGACTCCAGACCCTCCTGGAAGGCTACGAACTGGCGCAGTCTCTTGAGCACCAATAGTTGTGATCAAGAGACAGCCCTCGGGAGCCTTTTTACTGTGCGGTGGGTGGAGCTAGCGTTCGAAGAAGCGGTAGAGGTGCTCCACCTGCATCGGGCAGTCGGCAACCAGATGCAGATGTTCGCGGGCCTGATCGACGGTGCCGAAACTGACCGGGCAGCCGAGGGTGTCGGTCAGCTCGTAGAGGGCACCATCCTTGCCTCTGAATTCGATGAGCCAGCCGGGAATGGCCACGTCGTGGCGTATTTCGGCTTCGTGCAGGATCTGTTGCTGATAGAGCTTACGAAGTTCACTGACTGTCATGATGCGCTCCTGTGGGGAATATCCAGCTCCAGTCTATGCCTGCCCTTTATGTGCGGCAACAGCTGTGCAGCAACGGGATCATCCCCGCAGGACCTGCCAGGCCCAGCGGATACGGATAAAGGTCTCGGCATTACCGCCCCGATCCGGATGATGTTGCAGCGCCAGCTCCCGCCAGCGGCGGCGGATCGCCTCCTGACTCGCCCCTTCATTCAACTCGAAAAGGGCCAGCGCCTCGGTTTTGTGCCCCTCCCCGTCATAAGCGCGCCAGAAGCGGTTGAGCAGGGCTTCAACCTCGGCACGGTCGGTCTACCAGAACAGCTGCCAGTCGAGATAGTAGCTACGCAGATTTTCGCCAATGGCAAAAGTGTGGCTGGCCAGTGGGGTCTCGGCCAGCGGTTCGAGTCGGATATCCAGGGTGCTGATCACCAGCCACCAACCCTCTTTATAAAGCTCGGCCAGCAGCTGGTAGAGGGCGTTCATGATCAGGAAGTTGACCCGAAACAGCTGCAGTTGTTCATCGTCGGCCAGCCGGGGTATTGCCCCCTGCTGGCGCAGGGCGGCCATCAGTTCATGCACCTTGTAGCTGCCCGCCGCCTGTTGCAACAGCGCCAGCAGAGGGGCGATCAGCGGATTGTGGTTGGCTTCGTTCATTCGGCGCCCTGCTCTCTGGGTGGCTGCAGGGCGATCAGCAGCTCACCCGCCTGCGGGGTGACGGGGCCGGTAACGATCTGGGGTATGCCCTTGCCATCCATGATGAACAGCGGGATGGCACCGGGATTGGCCTCCTGATACTGGGCCCAGTCGAACGCCTCGCTCAGGCGGGTCGCCTTGATCTGGCCACCCCGGCTCAGCAGGCCGCTCAGCCTGGCATAGTTGATGTCTGGGCCAAACAGGTTCTGGCGAGCGCGGAAGGTGGCGCTCTCCCGGTTGGCCTTGCCGTGCTGCTCGCTGGAGCGCAGGGAGTAGACCAGCTCCTCGCCGTAGAGGTGGGCAAAGTGCAGCACCCCGAGGGCGTTGTTGTGGCGATTGGGGGAGAGCGCCAGCACGGTACTGATGCTGGTGAGTGGCAGGTGCAACTCGGCATGTTCCGACTGGGGATTGCCAAAGTAGCAGGGCAGGTTGCTCATCCGCGCCTGTTTGCAGAACTCCCAGGCGGGATCGCAGAGCTGTACCGGCACACCCTGATCCGCCAGCGCCCGGCCTATGGCCCGTGCCACCGAGTTGGCACCTATGATGAGCCAGGTATTGGGGGCACTCTGGCGCATCTTGAGCAGGCTGGCCAGCGGCGCCGAGGTGAGGCTCTGCAGCACCACGGTGGAGATGATCACCGCAAATACCAGCGGCACCAGTTTGTCGGCATCGGGGATCTCGGCCTGATGCAGGCTGATGGCGAACGAGGCGCTGACTGCCGCCGCAACGATGCCGCGCGGGGCGATCCAGCTCAGCAGGGCGCGAGCCCGCCAGGAGAGATCCGATCCCCAGGTCGAGACCAGAATACAGAGCGGGCGCGCCACGAATTGCACCACACAGAGCAGCGCCAGCACCATGGGGCCGAGCTGCCAGAGCTGGGCCAGATCGAGGCGGGCTGCCAGCAGGATAAACAGGCTGGAGATAAGGATGACAGCGAGATCTTCCTTGAACGCCAGTACCTCCTCCAGATCCAGCCCCTCCTGATTGGCGAGCCAGATGCCGAACACGGTCACCGCCAGCAGGCCCGATTCGTGACTCAGCCAGTTGGAGAGGCTGAAGGTGACCAGCACCAGCGCCAGCACGCCGAATTTATGCAGGCTGACCGGTAGCCAGTCCTTGCGAATGAGCAGGGTGGTGAGCCAGCCCGCCACCACCCCGATCAGGGAACCGACCAGCACTGTCTTGCCCAGCGCCAGCAGGGTATGGCTGATGAGATCCCCCTGACTGCCGAGGCGTACCGCCTCGAACACCAGCACCGCAAACAGGGCGCCGATGGGGTCGATGACGATCCCCTCCCAACGCAGAATGCGGTCCACCTCCCGGGTGGGGCGGATCACGTTGAGCATGGGGGCGATCACGGTAGGGCCCGTTACCACCAGTACCGCGCCGAGCATGGTGGCGACCCGCCAGTCCAGCCCCAGCAGGAAGTAACCGGCGCTGCCGATGACAGCGAAGCTGACCAGCATGCCGGTGGAGCAGAGATTGCGCACCACCTTGCCGATCCCCTTGAGCTCGGTCAGATGGAGGGTGAGCGCCCCCTCAAACAGGATGATGGCCACCGACAGGGAGACCAGCGGAAACAGCAGATCCCCGAGCAGGGCATCGGGGTCGAGCAGGCCGCTGACCGGGCCAAGGGTCAGGCCGGTGAGCAGCAGAAACAGGATGGCGGGCACCCGCAGCGACCAGGCGAGCCATTGGGCCAGCACGGAGACCAGGGCGATCCCGGCCAGAGAGAGCAATCATGCAGACCTCGATTCAGGCAGTGAGTATGGAGCTAGTGTAGTGGGTAAGTTGGTCAGATTGACACCGGAGGGAGTGGCACCATGGTTGCTGGCCAAGAGGGGAGGGCGCCAGCCAGACGCCAACCGTGGTGATGGTGTGGCCTTGGGGCCGGATTAGATGGGACTCTCCTTGTGGAGCTCGCCGACACAGTCGGCCAGCGCCAGTACCAGTGCGGAGCGCACCATCTGATCGAGCCGGTTGAGCTGCATCTGGTAGAAGGCCCAATCCTCTTCGCTGGCGGGGGGCTCCAGCTTCATCATGCCACCCTGATTGACCCCGTGCAGGCGGTCGAGCAGATCGTGGATCGGCTTGTCGCTGAAGCGGTAATCCTTGGGGTCGCGCACCAGAAAGTCGCGGATCTTCAGATAGGCTTCCAGATCCTGATAGCGCTCGAGGGAGATGAGGCCGAGGGCGAAGATGAGCTTGAGGCGCACCTCCAGCTGTCCGAGGGGGCCGCTCTGGTTGAGCAGGGGTTCGATGGCGTATTTGACGGCATACTCCTCCTGACGGAACGCGCGTCGCATCAGGGAGTCGACCGCCTCTTCCAGGATGGTCACGGCTTCGAGAAAGAAGCCGCGGGGGCCATCCTGCTCGTTCAGTCGTTCCAGTACTTCATCTTCCTGGTGTGTGGTCATAGGTGCATTGGGTCCAGCTGACAGGGAGAGAGCAAGCCTCTCTCCCTGTTTTTATCATATGGGGCACATTTCCTTGCCATTCAAGCGCTTGGCGCGCTATCAGTGGTGGCTGAATGCGCCGCAAGCAGGGTCATTACAGGGTTTCGTAACGGGCGACGATGGCGCGAACCACCTCGCTCCCTTCATCCAGCCCGGTGACGCGAGCCAGCGCTTTGGCCGGGCCAAGCTCCGCCAGCAGGGCTTGCAGCTCCACTGCCTGCGGGTCATCGGCATTGCGATAGTGGAGCGCCGCGGCGATCCCCTCCTGCAACTGCTCGTTGGGCAGGCCGTACTCCAGGGTGCCGAGCAGCGGCTTCACCAGCCGATCCCCCGCCGCCAGCTTGCGCAGCGGCTGACGACCGACCCGGTCAATCTCGTCCACCAGATAGGGGTTGGCGAAGCGCGAGAGGATCTTCTCGATGTAGGCGGCGTGCAGGCGCGGGTCGAAGCCGTAGCGTTTCACCAGCACGGCACCGCTCTCCTCCATGGCGCGGCGTACCTTGCTGCGGATCACTGGATCTTCGATCGCCTCGCGCACGGTGCGGTAGCCCCGCAGCTTGCCGAGGTAGGCGGTGACGATGTGGCCGGTGTTGAGGGTGAACAGCTTGCGCTCGACGAAGGCCATCAGGTTGTCGGTGGGCTCCATGCCCGCCACCTGTGGCAGCTCGCCCTTGAACTGGGTCTGGTCGACGATCCACTCGCTGAAGCTCTCCACCGTCACTTCCAGCGGATCATCGTTGGCAGCCGCGGCGGGAGGGACTATGCGATCCACCGCCGAGTCGACGAAACCGATGCAGGATTCGAGCGTGGCATGATACGCGACTGGCAGGTACTTGAGTACCTCCTGTTTGAGGTGGCTGGTGCCGCGTACCATGTTTTCGCAGGCGATGACGTTCAGCGGCGTCAGGTTGCCGGCATCGAAACGGGCCTGCAGCCCCTTGGCCAGGGTGCTGGCAATCTTGTCCAGAATGTTGGGACCGACCGCGGTGGTGACCAGATCGGCGGTGATGATACGGGCGATCACCTCGTGACCGGCGGAGCTGACCGCTGCCACGTTGCGCACCACGTCCAGCTTCTGATCCGCTCCCACCACATGGACCTTGTACTCCTGACGGTGGTTGAGCTGATCGATAAGCGTGTCGTTGACGTCGGCGAAGGTGACCTGATGGCTGGCATCTGCCAGCAGTTTGCCGATAAAGCCGCGACCGATGTTACCAGCACCAAAATGCAATGTTTTCATGATATTAACCTCTTGAACCAAAGACGATGAAAGATGATTACGCAGCCTGTTCGGCACCCAGCAGATCCAGGAAGGCCTGGGGATCCGTGGTGCTGGCCAGCCGGTCGATGAGACCGGGTTCATCCAGTGCATTGGTCAGGCGGGTTATCACCTGCATGTGTTCGTCGTTGCGGGCGGCGATGCCGATCACCAGTCGCGCCACCTCATCGGCGGCTTCGCCAAAGGCGACCCCGGCCGGATACTGGCAGATGACGATGCCGGTATGCTTCACAAACTCCTTGGCGGCGATGGTACCGTGCGGCACGGCGATGGATTCGCCGAGGTAGGTGGAGACCAGCTGCTCGCGCTCCAGCATGGCGTTGACGTAGTCGGGCGCCACGTAACCGCGCTCGGCCAGCAGTCGGCCTGCGGTCAGGATGGCGGCCTCCTTGTTATCTGCTTTCAGTCCCAGATGCACGTCATGACGGCTCAGGGTAAAGACCTCGGCAGCTTGCGGCTCGTAGCTGTCATCGTTGGCTGCCACCAGCAGTTGCGGGTTGGCGACATCATCGTTGGCGGCGCGGCTCAGGCTCTGTACCAGCTCCTGATAGAGACCGTTGTCGAGGAAGTTGGTCAGCGAAATATGGTGAGCGTGCGGCGCATGGCGACGGGCCCGCTCGGTCAGATCCTTGTGGGTGATGACCCAGTCCACCTGATCGTCGAGCTGATCGATGGCGCGGTTGGTGACGCTGATATTGAGCCCGGCGGCCTGCACCCGTTTGCGCAGCATGCCGGCACCCATGGCGCTGGAACCCATACCTGCATCGCAGGCGACCACGATGTTGCGTACCGCCATTAGTTCGCCGCCCGGCTTCTTGGCCGCTGCGGTCTCGGGTTTGGCACCCTTCATGGCTTTCATCTTGCGGGTGGCTTCACCCAGGGCATCGGCCTCGTCGGCTTCCGGCTGCTGGGCACGGACGAACACGGCGGCGACCAAGAAGGAGACGGTGGTGGAGGCGACGATGGAGAGCAGCACCCCGATGAGGGAGGCTTTCGGTGTCATCAACAGCACGGCGAAGATGGAACCCGGTGAGGCGGGGGAGACCAGACCGGCATTGAACAGGGTCAGGGTGAACACCCCGGTCATGCCACCGGCGATCACTGCCAGAATGAGGCGCGGGTTCATCAGCACATAGGGGAAGTAGATCTCGTGGATGCCGCCGAAGAAGTGAATGATGGAGGCACCAGCCGCGGACTGCTTGGCGGCGCCGCGACCGAACACCATGTAGGCCAGCAGCACGCCCATGCCCGGGCCCGGGTTCGCTTCAATCAGGAAGAAGATGGAGCTGCCGTGCTCGGTCGCCTGCTGGATCCCCAGCGGCGAGAAGATGCCGTGGTTGATGGCGTTGTTGAGGAACAGGATCTTGGCCGGCTCGACGAAGATGGAGGTGAGCGGCAGCATGTGGTTTTCCACCAGGAAGCCGACACCACCGGCCAGCACGCCGGAGAGCACCTTGACGAAGGGGCCAATCACGAAGAAGGCGAGGATCGCCAGCAGCATGCCGATAAGGCCGGCGGAGAAGTTGTTGACCAGCATCTCGAAGCCGCTCTTGACGCGACCGTCCATCGCCTTGTCGAAGCGCTTGATGGCCCAACCACCGAGCGGGCCGACCATCATGGCGCCCATGAACATGGGGATGTCGGTACCGACGATGACGCCCATGGTGGTGATGGCACCGACCACACCACCGCGCTCACCGCCCATCAGTTTGCCACCGGTGTAGCCAATCAGCAGCGGCAGCAGGTAGGTGATCATCGGGCCGACCAGCTTGGCCAAGGTTTCACTTGGCAGCCAGCCGGTGGGGATGAAGAGGGCGGTGATAAAGCCCCAGGCGATGAAGGCGCCTATGTTGGGCATGACCATATTGGACAGGAAGCGTCCAAAATTCTGTATCTTGACTTTGGTATCCGGTGATAACATGTCGGGACCCCGTTTTAAGCCTGTTTGATTAAAAGTGGTAGTCGGGATGGCTGGTTTTGCCGAACCTCCATCCCGGTCGTCTAAGCAACTTCAATCTACCAGCTTGCGATCAAATTAGGCTGAAAACGGGGTATCTTGTGATCTACCTCTCAGATACCCCGCCATCCCCCCTCCCAGACAGGTGATCTCGATCACATTCCGGCGCTGTAATTCGGCTACATTTCGATCTTTTCTGTTTTGCATGACCACTTTTTGTGACTCGGATCACCAATGTTGCTTGGTGGTGTCTTTGCATGAAGGTGATTCGTGTCACAAATTCAATTTTTGTATTCGAATGGAGCAAGTCACTCAATGACACATCAGCGAGTAGTGACGATGAATCTATCGAAATACCCCATTATTTATCAATGAATCAATAAGTTTGTAACCCGCTTTCAGTTTCTACGGTCGGTGATGAGGTCTCTTTTGCAGCTGATTGAGGGGGATAGGCAGAAACATGCAGGGTGTGATTGCGCGGCTGATGTTCGGGGCGCTTGCTGTGCCGCTCAGGGCTGACAGCGGAAAAAAACAAACCGCCAGCAGGCGGTTTGTCGGTTTTTGCGAGCTGGCCCCTGTCGGGCGAGGCCGCTTAGTAGAAGCTGGCATCCTCGGGGGAGGGGCGGGTCTTGAAGCGGCGATGGAGCCACATGTACTGCTCCGGCGCCTTGCGCACGGCAGCTTCAATCTCGCGGTTGGCACGGGCGGCATCGACCATGTCATCCCCGCTGGGGTAGTCGGCGAGCGGGGCCCCGATATGCAGGGTGTAACCCTCGCGGGTGCGGATGTTGTAGCAGGGCAGGGTGACGGTGTTCTTCACCCGCGCCAGGGTGGCGGTGCCGGTGATGGTCGCCGCCTGCTCCACCGCGAAGTAGGGCACGAACACGCTGGCGTGGGAGCCGTAGTCGTGATCCGGCGCGTACCAGAGGGCATCGCCGTTGCGCAGTGCCTTGATCATCCCCTTCACGTCAATTCGGTTCACCAGATATTTGTTGGAGGCGCAGCGACCGTGGTACTGGGCATACTCCAGCACCGGATTGGTGTTGGGGCGATAGACCCCCACCCCGGGGCGCACCAGACCGAAACAGCGGGCGTTGAGCTCCAGCGTCAGGAAGTGGCAGGAGAGCAGCAGCATGCCCTGTCCCTTCTCCATGGCGGCGATGACATGCTCTTCCCCTTCCACCGTCATCAGATTGCGCATCCGCCAGTCTGGCCAGAACCAGGCGATCCCCACCTCGAACACGGCGCAGCCCACGCTCTCGAAGTTTGCTTTCAGCAGCGCCTCCCGCTCATCCCGGGTCAGTTCAGGCAAGGCCAGTTCCAGATTGCGACGGGCAATCTTTACCCGGGACTTCAATATCTTGGCGGCGAGGTGACCGAGCTGACGGCCCAGCCACATCTGGCTGCGCCACGGTAGCAGGGTCAGCAGCCAGAGCAGGCCGAGGCCGAACCAGCTGGCCCAGTAACGGGGATGAAACAGGCGGGGCTCCAGGCGGGGAGCGTGGTCATGGGCCATGGCTAATCTCTTGTTCGCAAACACAATCGGGGGATTCTAGCCGAAAAGGGGGGCGGGGGCGAATGGCAGTGTGCTGGTCAGAGGGGTTGATTGTGGTTCACTGGTGTTACGGGAATCCTAACTATCGGTTTCCTTTAAATGGAAACCGCAGGTTTGCTTTTTCTCCCTCAAATAAAAGAGTGTGATAAAATCGCCCGCTGATTTTTCAGGTTTTGAGAGTCGATACAGATGAAGATCACCCTGCCCGAGTTTGAAAAAGCCCGCGTCCTGGTCGTAGGCGATGTCATGTTGGACCGCTATTGGCATGGCCCCTCCGGCCGGATCTCCCCCGAGGCGCCGGTGCCCGTGGTCAAGGTTGAACACATTGAGGAGCGTCCCGGTGGCGCGGCCAACGTGGCCCTCAACTCCGCCGCCCTTGGCGCCCATGCCGTGCTGCTTGGCCTGACTGGTCAGGATGAAGCGGCCGATGCGCTGGCCGGCCAGATGGCTGGCGTCAAGGTGGCCTGTGACTTCGTTCGTCTGGCCGACTACCCGACTATCACCAAATTGCGGGTGCTGTCCCGCAACCAGCAACTGCTGCGTCTGGACTTTGAAGAGGCCTTCCACGCCGTCGACTCCACCCTGCTGATGGGCAAGGTCGAGCAGGCGCTGCCTAATAGCGACGTGATGATCCTCTCCGACTACGGCAAGGGCGCCCTCAACGACGTGCCCGGCATGATCCAGCGCGCCCGAGCCGCCGGCATTCCGGTGCTGGTTGATCCCAAGGGGACCGATTTTGAGAAGTACCGTGGTGCCACCCTGCTGACCCCCAACATGTCCGAGTTCGAGGCCGTGGTAGGCAAGGTGAAGAGTGAAGAGGAACTGGTCGCCAAGGGGCTGGATCTGGTCAAGCGCTTCGAGCTGGATGCCCTGCTGGTCACCCGCTCCGAAAACGGCATGACCCTGATCCGCGAAGGTCAGCCGGAGCTGCACCTGCCGGCTCAGGCCCACGAGGTGTATGACGTGACCGGTGCCGGTGATACCGTGATCTCCACCCTGGCCACCTCGCTGGCGGCAGGCAAGAGCCTGGACGAAGCCTGCGCGCTGGCCAATACCGCTGCCGGTATCGTGGTTGGCAAGCTGGGTACCTCTACCGTCAGTCCGGTCGAGCTGGCCAACGCCCTCTATACCGAGCAAGAGACCGGTTTCGGCGTGATGTCCGAAGCTCAGCTGAAAGTGGCTGTTCGTGCCGCCCGTCTGCGCGGCGAGAAGGTAGTGATGACCAACGGCTGCTTCGACATCCTGCACGCCGGTCATGTCTCCTATCTGGCCAACGCCGGCAAGCTGGGGGATCGTCTGATCGTGGCGGTCAACACCGACGAGTCGGTGCGCCGTCTGAAAGGGCCGGGTCGTCCGGTCAACCCGACCGAGCGCCGCATGGCGGTGCTGGCTGCGTTGGGCGCGGTGGATTGGGTGGTGCCGTTTGGTGAAGATACCCCGCAGCGCCTGATCGCCGAGATCCTGCCGGACCTGCTGGTCAAGGGCGGTGACTACAAGCCGGAAGATATCGCCGGTTACGCCGAGGTGACCGCCAACGGCGGCGAGGTGCGTGTCCTCAACTTCGAGGATGGTTGCTCCACCAGCGACATCATCAAGACGATCCGCGAGCGCGGCTAACGCGCCACTGGCCCCGCAATCTGGCGGGGCTCTCTATCGGCGGTAGCAAGCCGACAGAAATACGGATAACAAAAAGGCGACCTTGCGGTCGCCTTTTTCATGTCCGATAGCGGCTATCAGGCTTTGGTCTTGGCTTTTGCCGTGGCAGGCATCAGACCCTGGTTCACTTCCACCAGATCCTGCGCTTCCAGAATACCGGCCGCCTGTTTCAGGCTCAGGATATTGAGGATGTAGTTGTAACGGGCTTCGGAGAGCTTCTGCTTGGCCTCGTACAGCTTGCGGGTGGAGTCCAGCACGTCGACGATGGTACGGGTACCCACTTCGTAACCGGCTTCGGTCGCCTTCAGGGCGCTGTCGGCGGACACCACAGACTGGCTGTAGGCGCGAACCGAGCCGATGCTGGCGTTCACGTTGTTGTAGGAGGAGCGCACAGTGCTCTGTACCGAGCGGAAGTTCTTCTCCAGCAGCTCGCTGGCCGCCACGTAGTTGAACTGGGCCTGCTTCACCTTGGAGCTGGTGGCGCCACCGCTATAGAGCGGCAGTTTGAAGGTCAGGCCGATATTGGCCTGATTGTCATTGCCACCGCTCTGATTGCTATCCAGCTTGTAATCGGTATTGCTGGTTTGCAGTCCGGCACCCAGATCCAGCGTCGGCTCATGGCCGGTTTTGGCCAGATCAATCTGCTCCTTGGCAATGTCCTTGCTGATGCGGGCACTGTGCAGTTGCAGGTTCTTGTCGAGCGCCAGCTCCAGCCACTTGTCGGAGCCGAAGGCGGTCTTCTGCGGGCTGAAACGATCGGTGTTCAGCACGTCCAGATTGCGGTGATCGATACCGGTCAGCTCGCGCAGGGTCTCGTAGCTGTTGTCCAGCGCGTTCTCGGCATTGATCTCGTCAGCCAGCGCCTGGTCGCGGGAGGCTTCCGCTTCATGCACATCGGTGATGGCGGTCAGGCCCACTTCGAAACGCTGCTGGGTCTGTTCCAGCTGACGCTCTACCGCAACCTTGTTGGCACGGACGAACTCCAGAGTATCCATCGCCTTGAGCACGTTGAAATAGGCCTGGGCAGTACGCAGCATCAGGCTCTGGATCTCTAGGTTGTAGGCGACATCAGACTGGGTAGCCTGCTTCTCGCTGATATCCAGATTGACCCAGTTACTACGACGATAGAGGGATTGCGACAGCGTCACCTCACCCTTGGCGCTGGTATTGCTCTGGGTATCGTTCTTGTTTTGCAGATAGTTGAGCCCGGCACCCAGATCGATCTGGGGCAGCAGAGGGGCACGGGATTCGTTGATCTTCTCGAAGGCCTGGTCGCGAACGGCTTTGGACTGCAGCAACTGCGGGTCTTTGATCTGGGCTTGCTGGTAGATGTCGAGCAGGTTTTCGGCATGGGCACCGGCACTGACACCCAACAACACCATGACAGACAAGAGTGTTCTTTTCATAGATCGTTTTAACCTTATGTAGTAACCCAAACGGGTTGCTGGAGAGGGCAAATATTGTCACCGACCAAGCTTGATTGCAGCTTAATCACTCTACTATAAGCAAAATTTAATACTAAGAGTCTCAGGTCCGGTGACGGGAACGTCAAGAACCGGACGCAGTTTTCTCCCCGCGCGCCTAGCCAAATGGTCTGTGGCTGCTAAAATCCACCCCTCATTGCCATGGCACGCCGAGTGAATGAACGTTCATTCATGTTCCTCGGATTTTATGGTCAAACTGATACAAGTCAAGCTGACGGGAGTCCCGGATGTCGCAGCAACCCTTGCCACAAGATCGGCATTACGCCGCCGATGATGTGAAAATCATCGAAAAATCAGCTGGATATAACGGCTTCTTCAAGGTGAATGTCTATCGTTTGCAGCATCGGTTATTTGCTGGCGGCTGGAATCAGCCCATCGTGCGCGAGCTGTTCGAGCGGGGCCATGCTGCCGCGCTGCTGCCCTATGATCCGGTGCGCGACCAGATAGTGCTGGTGGAGCAGTTCCGTATCGGCGCGATGGAGACCAGTCCGACCCCCTGGCTGCTGGAGCTGGTGGCCGGCATCATAGACCCAGGTGAGGTCGCTGAAGAGGTGGTGCGCCGCGAAGCGGTGGAAGAGGCCGGGATCGAGGTGGCCCGCTGCGAGCATGCCATCAGCTATCTGGTGAGCCCGGGCGGCAGCACCGAGCGGATCGAGGTCTATGTGGGCGAGGTGGATGCCAGCAAGGCCGAAGGGCTGCACGGTCTGGCGGATGAGGGCGAGGATATCCGGGTGCACGTGGTGAGCCGCGAGCAGGCCTATGCCTGGCTCAAAGAGGGGCGCATTGACAACGCCGCCTCGGTCATTGCCCTGCAGTGGCTGGCCCTCAACCACGGCGAGCTGCGCGCCCGCTGGCTGGCGGATCGCTGAGGTGGCGCTGACCCTGCAACAGAGCAGGCGCTATGTGCCTGATCTGATGTCCTTGCAGCGAACCTGCGAGGTCAACTACTCACGGGTGTTGATTGATGGAGTGTTGCCATGCCGTTAGTTCACGCCCAGGCCAAACGCTATGTGCCTGATCTGATGTCCTTGCAGCGTACCTGCGAGGTCAACTACATGGCGTTGATGAAACTGCTGCCGCCAGATGGTGAGGTAGGGGCCGAGCGCCGCTATCGGGTCGGCAACGATCTGCAGTTCCAGCTCACCATCATTGGCGAGAGTCGCTTCACCAGTCAGGTGATCCTGAGCCAGCACAACCCCGAATTGCCCGAATATCTGCAGGCTCAAATCGAGATTCGTTTGTATCATGATGTGCGGATGGCGGAAGTGTGTGCAGCGCAACAGATTTCCCGTTTGCAACCACGTTATGATTATCCCAATAAAAAGATGCACCAGCGGGACGAAAAGGAGCAGGTAAATCTGTTTCTGGCCGAATGGCTAAAATTTTGTCTCAGACATGGTACCAGTCCGATCAATCTCTCCAGTTGAACAAATAAAAAGAAGCGTGATTTTGGAAACAGAGCTCCCCCAGGCGCAGGACGGCAGTGTGCGCCTGTTGCAAATTACCGATACCCACCTCTTCGCGAGTGCCGAAGGGCGGCTGTTGGCTGTGCGCACCGCAGAGAGTCTGGCCGCCGTGCTGGAACAGGTGCAGGCCAATGAACACCCCTATGAGGTGATTCTGGCGACCGGCGATCTGTCGCAGGATCACAGCCCGGAATCCTATCAGCGTTTTGCCTCCATGATGGCGCCCCTGGGTCGCCCCATCTACTGGTTGCCCGGCAATCACGATGACAGCCCGCTGATGACCGAATATCTCCATGCCGCCGGGATCAGCGAATCCAAGCAGCTGGTGGGCGATCACTGGCAGGTGATCCTGCTCGACACCCAGGTGCGCGGCAAACCCCACGGCATGATTGGCGATCACCAGCTGGCCGCCCTCGACCGCGCCCTGCGCCAATATCCCGATCGCCACGCCCTGATCACCCTGCACCATCAGGCGGTGCCGGTAGGCTGCGCCTGGCTGGATCAGCACAATCTCAAGAATGCCGATGACCTGTTCGCCGTACTGGCCCGTCATCCGCAGCAGAAGACCATACTGTTCGGCCACGTGCATCAGGAGTTTGACGAGGTGCACCGCGGGGTGCGGCTGATTGCCAGCCCATCGACTTGCATCCAGTTCAAACCGCTCTCTGATGGCTTCGCGCTGGATGAATCCGGCCCGGGCTGGCGTTATCTCACCCTCTATCCGGATGGGCGGGTGGCCAGCGAGGTGTGGCGCCTGCCGGTGGGGCAGTTTGTGCCCGACCCCGATGCCACCGGTTATTGAGGAGGATTGCGTGAAGTCGGTTCTCCTTTATCTGCACGGTTTCAACTCCTCACCGGGCTCCGCCAAGGCGCAGCAGATGGCTGCCTGGGTGGCCGCCAACCGGCCCGACATCGAGGTGATCATTCCGGCCCAGCCCAATACGCCAGCGGCGGCCTGGGCGGCCATCGAGCAGACCATCGTCAATCTGCAGCGTCGTTATGGCAGCGGGTTCAAGCTTGGTGCCGTGGGCAGCTCCCTCGGCGGCTTTATGGCGACCCGGGTGAGCGAGCAGTACGGCTGTCGCGCCGCGCTGATCAATCCGGCGGTGCGCCCGCACGAGCTGCTCTGCGATTACCTCGGCCCCCAGACCAACCCCTATAGTGGGGAGCAGTACGAACTGCTGCCTGAACATATGGACGAGCTGCGGGCGCTGGCGGTGCCGGTGACGGCGCCGGAGCGACTCTGGATCCTGCAACAGCAGGGGGATGAGGTGCTCGACTATCGCAAGGCGCTGGATGAATACCGTTTTGCCCGCCTCTCGCTGGAGTGCGGCGGCAACCACGCCTTTGTGGCATTCGAGCGTTACCCCGCCCAAATCATCCGTTTCCTCGGGTTGTAGTCAGGATGTGAGTCAATAAGGGCGGTCTCGCCCTGCTTGTTCTTCTCCAGATCAAGCTTTCGGTGCGGGGAGTTTGTTCTGCCCCCGCCTAGCAGTTAAGATTCCCTCCAAACGTCAATTCGCAAGGCCCTCCATGTCTACTCAATACAATGCGGATGCCATTGAGGTCCTCAATGGCCTTGAACCGGTGCGTCGCCGCCCCGGCATGTATACCGACACCACCCGGCCCAATCACCTCGGCCAGGAGGTCATCGACAACAGCGTCGACGAAGCGCTGGCGGGCCACGCCCGTACTCTGGAGGTGACCCTGTATGAAGACCAGTCCCTCGAGGTGATTGATGACGGCCGCGGCATGCCGGTCGATATCCACCCGGAGGAAGGGGTCAGCGGGGTGGAGCTGATCCTCTGCAAGCTGCACGCGGGCGGCAAGTTCTCCAACAAGAACTACCAGTTCTCCGGCGGTCTGCACGGGGTCGGTATTTCGGTAGTGAACGCCCTCTCCGATCGGGTCGAGGTGACGGTACGTCGCGATGGCCAGGTCTACGACATCGCCTTCGAGCGCGGCGAGAAGGTGCAGGAGCTGACCATCACCGGCACCTGCGGTCGTCGCAACACCGGCACCCGGGTGCGCTTCTGGCCGCAGGCGAGCTACTTCGATTCGCCCAAATTCTCGGTCACCAAGCTGGAGCACCTGCTCAAAGCCAAGGCCGTGCTCTGCCCCGGCCTCACCATCAAGTTCCTCGACAAGAACACCGGCATCAAGCTGGAGTGGTGCTACGAAGATGGCCTCAAGGATTATCTGGTCGATGCGGTCAAGCAGTTCACCTGCCTGCCGGAGCAGCCCTTTATCGGCTCGTTCAGCTCCGAACAGTCGGCGGTGGACTGGGCGCTCTGCTGGTTGCCGGAAGGGGGCGAATGCCTCGCCGAATCCTATGTGAACCTCATTCCCACCGCGCAGGGCGGTACTCACGTCAACGGTCTGCGTCAGGGGCTGCTCGACGCCATGCGCGAGTTCTGCGAGTTCCGCAACCTGCTGCCGCGCGGGGTCAAGCTGACCCCGGAAGATATCTGGGATCGCTGCGCCTACATCCTCTCCATCAAAATGCAGGATCCGCAGTTCGCCGGTCAGACCAAGGAGCGGCTCTCCTCCCGTCAGAGCTCGGCGTTCGTCTCCGGCGTGGTGAAGGATGCCTTCAGCCTCTATCTGAACAGCAACACCGAGCTGGCGGAGCAGATCGCCGAGCTCTGCATCTCCAGCGCCCAGCGCCGGATGCGTGCCGCCAAGACGGTGGTGCGCAAGAAGATTACCCAAGGCCCGGCGCTGCCCGGCAAGCTGACCGACTGTGGCTGCGCCGACCCCATGCAGGGCGAGCTGTTCCTGGTGGAGGGTGACTCCGCGGGCGGCAGTGCCAAGCAGGCGCGGGATCGCGAGTTTCAGGCCATCATGCCGCTGCGCGGCAAGATCCTGAACACCTGGGAGGTGGAGGCCGGTCAGGTGCTTGCCTCGCAAGAAGTTCACGACATCTCGGTCGCCATCGGTCTTGACCCCGACTCCAACGACCTCAGTGGCCTGCGCTACGGCAAGGTATGCATCCTCGCGGATGCGGACTCGGACGGTCTGCACATCGCCACCCTGCTCTGCGCCCTGTTTGTGAAGCACTTCCGCGCGCTGGTGGAGAAGGGCCATGTCTATGTGGCCATGCCGCCCCTCTACCGGATCGATATCGGTAAAGAGGTCTACTACGCCCTCGATGAGGACGAGAAGAATGGCGTGCTGCAGCGGGTCGAAGCCGAGAAGAAGAAAGGCAAGGTGATGGTGACCCGATTCAAGGGCTTGGGTGAGATGAACCCGAAACAGCTGCGGGAAACCACCATGGATCCCAACACCCGCCGTCTGGTGCAGCTCACCATGGATCCGGCAGGGGAGAGTGAAGGGGATGCAGCTGACGAGACCCTGCAGCTGATGGACATGCTGCTGGCCAAGAAGCGGGCGAGCGATCGCCGCGAATGGCTGGAAGAGAAGGGCAACCTCGCCATCATTTAAGCCGTCGGCTGGCCCGCACAGGGCCAGCAAGCATTTAGCCGGAGTCGCCCTGTGGCGGCTCCCGAACCGAAAGAGAAAATCACATGAGTGATGCTATCGAGCTCAGTCTGGACGGGGTAGAGCGCCAGCCAATGCGCACCTTTACCGAACAGGCTTACTTGAACTACTCCATGTACGTCATCATGGATCGGGCCCTGCCGCATATCGGCGATGGCCTCAAACCGGTGCAGCGGCGCATCATCTACGCCATGAGCGAGCTGGGTCTGTCTGCCCTCTCCAAGCACAAGAAGTCCGCCCGTACCGTGGGTGACGTGCTGGGTAAATATCACCCCCATGGCGACATCGCCTGTTATGAAGCCATGGTGCTGATGGCCCAGCCCTTCTCCTACCGCTACCCGCTGGTGGACGGTCAGGGTAACTGGGGTGCGCCGGACGATCCCAAATCCTTCGCGGCCATGCGATATACCGAAGCGCGCTTGTCGCGCTTCTCCGAGCTGCTGCTCTCAGAGCTCGGCCAAGGCACGGTGGAGTGGACGCCGAACTTCGACGGCACTATGAAGGAGCCGGTGGTGCTGCCCGCCCGTCTGCCGCACATCCTGCTCAACGGGGTGACCGGTATCGCGGTGGGGATGGCGACCGACATCCCGCCCCACAACGCGCGGGAAGTGGCCTACGCCTGTGCCGAGCTGCTCGACAACCCCAATGCGGGGCTCGATGTGTTGATGCAGCACATTCAGGGGCCGGACTACCCGACCAACGCCGAGATCATCACCCCGCGCGACGATATCCGCAAAATCTACGAGACCGGCAAGGGCTCCATCAAGCAGCGGGCGGTCTGGAGCGAGGAGGATGGCGACATCGTCATCACAGCGCTGCCCCATCAGGCCTCCGGCGCCAAGATCATGGAGCAGATTGCCGCCCAGATGGTGGCGAAAAAGCTGCCGATGGTGACCGATCTGCGCGATGAATCTGACCACGAGAACCCGACCCGTCTGGTGATCGTGCCGCGCTCCAACCGGGTGGATGTGGAGGGGCTGATGGCCCACCTGTTCGCCACCACGGATCTGGAGAAGAACTACCGGGTCAACCTCAACATCCTCGGCCTCGACAACCGGCCGCAGGTGAAGTGCCTCAAGACCATCCTCAGCGAGTGGATCCAGTTCCGCCGCAAGACCGTGCGTCGCCGTCTGCAATTCCGCCTCGACAAAGTGCTGGCTCGCCTGCATATCCTCGAAGGCTTGCTGGTGGCCTACCTCAACATCGACGAGGTGATCGAGATCATCCGTACCGAGGATGAGCCGGGCAAGGTGATGGTGGAGCGCTTCAATATCAGCGAGACCCAGGCCGAAGCGATCCTCGAGCTGAAACTGCGCCATCTGGCCAAGCTCGAAGAGTTCAAGCTGCGCGCCGAACAGGATGAACTGGCGCAAGAGCGCGACAAGCTGGAGCTGATCCTGGGCTCCGAGCGTCGCCTCAACACCCTGCTCAAGAAAGAGCTGCTGGCCGATGCCGAGAAGTACGGCGACGATCGCCGCACCCCGCTGGTGGAGCGTGCCACCGCGGTGGCGCTTACCGAGAAGGAGCTGATTCCCAGCGAACCGGTCACCGTCATCCTCTCCGACAAGGGGTGGGTGCGCGCCGCCAAGGGCCACGACGTGGACGTGGCGGGGCTCTCCTACAAGGCGGGGGACAGCTATCTGGCCCACGCCTGTGGCCGCAGCAACCAGCAGGCGGTGTTCCTCTCCACGCTGGGGAGAACCTACGCCCTCGAATCTCACACCCTGCCATCCGCCCGTAGTCAGGGCGAACCGCTCACCGGCCGCTTTGCGCTGGGGGTAGGGGAAGAAGTGCGCCATCTGGTGATGGGTAACGAAGGCGAACCCTATCTGATCGCGAGCGATGCCGGTTACGGCTTTGTCTGCACCTATGACGACCTTATCGGCAAGAACAAGAACGGCAAGGCGCTGCTCACCGTGCCGGAAGGCGGTCAGGTGATGGCGCCCCAGAAGATTGGCTCGCCGGAGACCGATCTCTGCATGGCCATCTCCAACGAAGGGCGCATGCTGCTGTTCCCACTCAACACCCTGCCGGTACTCGGCAAGGGCAAGGGCAACAAGCTTATCAGCATTCCGTCGGCTCGCGTGAAGGCGCGGGAAGAGTTTATGGTGATGGCCGCCATTATCCCGCAGGGGCAATATGTCACCCTGTTTGCCGGCAAGCGCAAGCTGACCCTCAAACCCTCTGATCTCGACTACTACCGCGGCGAGCGCGGCCGCCGTGGCGCCAAGCTGCCCCGCGGTTTGCAACGCGTCGATCGTATCGAGATAGAACCCGCCGCCGGTGCCGAACCGGTAGCTGGGGAAAATCAGGAAGGGTAATGAATATAAAAGGGCGCGAAAGTGCCCTTCTTATTATGTCATTGCGTGAAGTGGTTGTTTATTTTTGGTTGTTCTGGATTTAAGTTTTTTATTAATGTTTGATATGGGTTTGATATGGGTTTGATATGGGTTTGATATGGGTTTGATATGTATCAAGAGGCACTTGAACAGTTAAACTGGATTTATTCTGGCCTTGCTGGAATTTGTTTGGCTGTAATATTAACCACATTAACTTTAGATGGTGAAGTTATTGATAAAAGTTATTCACTAATGCTTTCCATTTCATTATTCACAATTTCATTTGTGATGTATACATGCTTTACAATAGTACATGTCACTATATCTGAGGCAAAAATTAACTTTGCTATTATCAATGAAGAACTTTCAAAAAAATGGGTTCGTTCGTTAACGTACTTATCATTTTATTTATTGTATTTTGCTTTCTTTTTTCTGCTGTGTCATATAAGTATTTTGTTTGGAATGGTGTATGCTTTATCATCGCTGCTTTTATTTCCGTTGACAAAATATTTTTTGGGTAAAATTGGTATCAGTATAGGTATTTAAATTTACTCGAAGTGTATTTGTGAACATGTGATATGGTGGCTATTTTTAACATGTTATAATGGTTGCAAATTATTTGGCCGATAGTAATTTTAAATTCGGCCAACACTAGGTTATTTATGCTTATTTATCCTGTGGTAGGTTATATTTCATCTTCACACATAGCTTTTAAAATAGATGGATTTATTGAATTTGACATATGCTTATTTGATGAGAGGTATCCAATTATATTGTTATCTTTGACTATCATCGGAGGAGTTGTCGACATATTGTTAAAGGGTGAGTGTGAACTATACTTCCCGCCAAAACTTCCATAATCGTTCCAAATTGATTCTGACGAATATTTACTACCATAATTACCAAACTCATTAAATATTGATTTGGCATTAAATTTATTATCTATTGTACCTAAAAAAGTATTGCTACTATCTTGGGCTAGTACATATGAACCGCGAACTATATTACATATGTTTGATGAAATCGCTTGGTTAGACCATAAACATACCAAAAATAATGTGAGTGAAAGAATTTTTTTATGCTTTTCCATATATAACCTGTTATGTTTTTGTATTGTGTGAAAATGTTAAAAACAAATATCTAATAGGCCATTCCATATTGGTTTATGTAGAGTTGATATATTGTCATTTTTATAGCGTAAAAATATTGATGCGTATCACACCGTGAGTATCTCATAATTATGTACAGGACCTTAAGCGGCGAGTCCATTTAAAACGCCTTCCAAGTCCCTGTTTTGTATCGACTTTATCTGCTTGGTTCGGCAAGCATTCTTGGACAAATAATCGGCCGCCCATTCCAGTCTCTCCCTTATTTCAGCAGTAAATTTGGACACCCATCTTTTGGAGTACGCCACTATCAGGCTGCTTGCAGGCACCATAATGGTGTATGCATTCGAACTGATGCCTGCAAAAATCGGCTAGTGAGAGAAATTTTCAGGTTTAGAAAGCAACAGCTCCTGCACAGCCATTCACTGAACTGTGTGCAATACCCGGAACTATCGGCAGGGTGGACGCAAAGCAATCAAAGCCGTGGTTGATGGCATCGCCGCTGGCCACAGTGGCGGGCAAACTGCTGACATTGATCTCTGTCTCCCACCACTCTGATCCCTTGTTGCCTGAACAGCGTCACCTGTTTCAACCAGCGAACGCCATCAAGGCCCAGCCGTTCCAGGATAGATCCAAGGTGCGCCGGAATATGACCCTGTTTGTCGGGCCGAATAGCACGACCAGTCCAATCAACCAACATCAGGTAGTCAGTGAAGGCATAGGGTAATTCTTCAGACTTCCCTTGGCTGGCAAACGGCAGCAAAAGTGGTGGTAAAACCTCAGGAGTAGCAGGCTCGTCAAGGCGCTGTTTGATACTGGTGTAGTCACTCAGCTCTGGCCGATCTGTCAACGCGGCTCGTATCGGATTGAGGTCAACATACGCCATACAGGCCAACAAGGCTGATTCGGTGAGCAACGCCTGGCTCTTGAAGCGGCCCTCCCAGAAATGGCCCTTGCAACCATCTTCCTGATTGGCCTGACGGGCCAGATTTTCATTGAGTAGCCGAATAAACCAGCTGATGGAGTGAAGCCGCTCCCGCCATTGGGCCAGCAATTGTTGCACAACAGCCAGTTCAGGCTCGATCAGCACCTCCCCCTGATACCAACGCCTGACCAACTGCGGCCACTGGAAAAGCGCGGCCCAGCGCTCAGCCACCTCCCGTTCACTCCAATTGGCTGCGGTGTCGGGCTCCACCTTAAGCACCAGATGATAGTGATTGCTCATTACCGCATAAGCACAAATGCCGATCGCAAACAGCCGCGACAGTTGTCCCAACTTGTCGACCACCCACTGACGCCGATGCTCGTAGCTCTGGCCAGAATGGGCATCGTCACCACACAGAAAGGCTCGCCGCACACAGCGGCTGACCACGTGGTAGTAAGGCGTATCCTGCAAGCTGATTTGACGTGAACGGGCAATGGTCATGGCGTATCCCTCAACGGTGGCCTCTCAAGTCAAGAACAGCACTACGCCACTGTCAAAAGGAAAAGGGTGGGTGTCCCAGATTTTCGATGAAAAAGGTGGGTGTCCCAGATTTTCCAGTCATGGCGTATCCCTCAACGGTGACCTCTCAAGTCAAGAACAGCACTACGCCACTGTCAAAAGGAAAAGGGTGGGTGTCCCAGATTTTCTGTAGGTGTCCCAGATTTTGCTCCTTCCCAGATTTTCCGTGACAAAGAGGGAGGGCGTATTGCCCGGTTGATCAGGCCAGCGTCAGTTGTTGGCTGCGCGCGCGCCACAGCCGCTCGTGGAAGAAGAACACCACGGTGTTGATGGCCGGTTCGATCATCGCCATCACGCCGCCGGTGAGCAGTTCGCCGCTCAGCAGGAAGGCAACCCCGAAGGCGATGCTGAAGTGCACCAGCGCGAAGCTGCTGGTCTTGGTCTGCAGACTGTGGTTTGGCTTGAGCTTTTGCCAGCCAAGGTCATGAAAGTAGAAGGCGACCGTGTTGACGGCGGGCTCGATCAGGGCGATCAGGCTGGCGGTCAGCAGCTCACCGGTCAGCAGGTAGGCTACGGTAAAGGCGACACCAAAGTGCAGGATGGCAAAGCTGATGGTCTTTTTCATGATGGCGGCTCCCTCTGTTGATGGAGAGAGTATCCGCCGAAATGAGACTAAATGAAAACCATTCTCATCTATTGCCGAAATAGAGAGAACCTATCAACGGGAAGTACATGCCAGTACAACGGCGAGATAGCCGCTGTGCTGCATGAAAGGGCTGGGCAAACCGGAAAAAAACGAAGCCCCGTTGAGTGGCTTCGTTTTTTGGCACATAGAGTGGCATAAGGTCGGTATTACTCTTCGACTTTATTGAGCCACTCCACCTTGTACTGGGCACCGGCACCCTGCGCCAGCTTGGCACACAGCGGTTTCAGGAAGGCCTCGATTTGTTCGGCCAGCAGCCAGGGCGGGCTGATGATCAGCATGCCTGAGCCGTTCATGCCCCAGTCGGCAGTCTGACCGGCCACTTCCAGCTCGGCCACCAAGACGTTACCGAAGTTCTCGCGCTTGATGGCGCGCAGCATGTCGCGGGATTTGTCCGCCTCTTGCCCGAGGATCGGATACCAGAGGGCGTAGATGCCGGTCGCCCAGCGTTTCTGCGCCTTTTTCAGGGTGTCGACCACGGCGAAGTAATCTTCCTTCAGCTCATAGGGCGGGTCGATGAGCACCAGCCCGCGGCGCGGGGTGGGCGGCAGCAGGGCGATCAGCCCCTCGAAGCCGTCACGGTGGTGGACGGCAACTCGCGGGTCATAGCCCATGTTGGCACGCAGATCGTCCACTTCGTTGTTGTGCAGCTCCATCAGCGCCAGCTTGTCCTGCTCGCGGGAGAGACGGCGGGAGAGCTCCGGCGAGCCGGGGTAGTAGTGCAGCTCGCCGCTGTTTCCTTCTTGAGCGGGGTTCATCTCTTCGATGACGCCGAGATAGGGCGCCATGGCGGACCACTGGGCCCGCTCGTCCCACAGGCGGCCGATGCCATCGGCATACTCGGCCTTCTTCTGGGACCAGTCGCCGCGCAGGTCGTAAAGACCGCTGCCGGCATGGGTGTCCAGCACGATGAAGGGTTTATCCTTCTTCTTGAGGGACTCGATGATCAGGGCCTGAACGGCGTGTTTCAGCACGTCGGCGTGGTTGCCGGCGTGAAAGGCGTGGCGGTAGCTCAGCATATGAGATCTCTGAGGGGGCCCTGCTGGGCACCCAGTAACGATAGATAGTGAAACAGGTTGCGGCTGTCGCCGCGAAACAGGGCGAGGGTGCGCAGGGTCTGCAGCAAGACCCCTGTTGCAGCCGCTCCAGCTCCAGCTCGTGAGCCAGCATCGACTGATACTCCTGCTCGCCCCGCCGCGCCTTGGCGCTCGAACGCAGGGCTCGCCACGGGGTCAGCACCGCTTCGGTCTGCACCAGTGCCGGTTGCAGGTCGGTCAGATCGACCACGATGCCGAGTTGATCGAGTCGGTGCAGCAGCAGCGCCAGATTGACGTTGCCCCCCTGCGTCTGCACGGTGAGCCAATCCTGGCTGCGCTCACCATAGACCTTGCCGCTCCAGTGCCAGAAGCCGATCGGCGTCGGCAATTCGTGGACTGCGACCCGCTCGCTGGCCATCAGCTGTTCATCACGCAAGGAATTCCTGCTCCATGGTTTCCAGCTCTTCACAGAGGCTCATCCACTCCATCTCGACGTTCTCTAGCTCCTCCTTGAGGGGACCCCGGGACTTGAGTAGCTCGGAGAGCTTCTGCTTGGCGCTCTCTTCGTAGATGGCGGGGTCGGCCAGCTGGCTTTCGATGTCGCCGAGCTTGCCTTGCAGCTTCTCCATGCTCGCTTCGAGCTTTTCCAGCTTCTGGCGCAGGGGACGGGTCGCTTGCCGGAACTCCGCCTCACGCCGTTTCTGATCCTTGCGCGCCACCGCCGAGTTGGCAGAGACGGGGCCATCGGTCGGTTTGGCGTTGGCCTCTTTCTCCTGCTCGCCGAGCCACTTGTGGTAGTCGTCCAGATCGCCGTCGAATGGCTCGACCCGACCACCGTGGACCAGATAGAAGTCGTCGGTGGTGGTGCGCAGCAGGTGGCGGTCGTGTGATACCACCACCATGGCCCCTTCGAAGCCTTGCAGCGCCATGGTCAGGGCGTGGCGCATCTCCAGATCCAGGTGGTTGGTCGGTTCATCGAGCAGCAAGAGGTTGGGCTTTTGCCAGGTGATGAGGGCTAGCACCAGCCGCGCCTTTTCGCCGCCGGAGAAGGGGGCCACCTTGTCGAGCGCCTTGTCACCGTGAAAACCGAAGCTGCCCAGATAGTTGCGCAGCTCCTGTTCGGATTTGTCCGGCGCGAGACGGGCCAGATGATCGAGCGGGGTGTCGTCAAGACGCAGGGTCTCCAGCTGATGCTGGGCGAAGTAGCCGATGCTGACCCCGGCGCTCACCTCCAGCTTGCCCGACAGTGGCGGGTTGGAGCCCGATAGCATCTTGATAAAGGTCGATTTACCGGCGCCATTGCGGCCGAGCAGACCGATGCGGGAACCCGGCACCAGATTGAGTTTGATCTTCTCCAGGATCACCTTGTCGCCGTAGCCGGCAGAGAGGTTCTCCATGGCGATCAGTGGGGTCGGCAGGGCCGACGGCTCGCGAAACTCGAAACTGAATTCGGAGTCGGCGTGGGCGGGCAGGATCTTCTCCATCCGCTCCATCGCCTTGAGGCGGCTCTGGGCCTGACGGGCCTTGGAGGCCTTGTAGCGGAAGCGATCCACATACGCCTGCATGTGGGACATCTCCCGCTGCTGCTTCTCGTACATCGACTGCTGCTGGGCCAGCTGCTCGGCGCGCTGCAGTTCGAAGTCGGAGTAGCCGCCGGTGTATTCGTTGAGCTTGCCGTTCTCGATATGGATGATGCGGCTGATGACCGAATCGAGGAAATCGCGGTCGTGCGAGATGAGCACCAGCGTGCCCTGATAGCCCTTGAGCCACTTCTCCAGCCAGATCACCGCATCGAGATCCAGGTGGTTGGTCGGTTCATCGAGCAGCAGCAGATCGGAGCGGCAGAGCAGCGCCTGGGCGAGGTTTAAGCGCATGCGCCAGCCACCGGAGAAGCTGCGCACCGGCGAGCTGAGCTGCTCATCGCTGAAACCGAGGCCGTGCAGCAGCTCGGCGGCGCGGGCGCGAATGCTGTAGGCGCCGATGGTATCGAGGCGGCCGTGCAGCTCGGCCACCAACAGGCCATTGTCATCCTGCTCGGCTTGCACCAGCTGGGCTTCCAGCGAGCGGAACTCCTTGTCGCCGTCGATCACGTACTCGAGCGCAGAGCAGTCGAGCGCCGGGGTCTCCTGCGCGACGCCTGCAATCTGCCAACCGGCGGGCAGGCTGAAGGTGCCGCTGTCGATGGCCAGCTCGCCCCGTACCAGTGCAAAAAAGGTGGACTTGCCACAGCCGTTTTTGCCCACCAGACCCACTTTGTGGCCGGGGTGAATGGTGGCGGAGGCGTTGTCCAGCAGCTTGCGGCCGCCGCGGATCAGTTCGATTTGACTGGCAACTATCATGGGTGGGATCTGCTTGCTCAAAATGGAGGAGAAAAACTGGCGCGGATCTTACGTGAAATGACGCAGATTTGCACTGTAGCGAAGGGCCGGTCACTGGCTGGCGCTGCAAAAACATGCCATAACAGTGAAACCAGTATGGATACCGGAGGTTAGCATGCATATCAGGGATATTATGACGACCCGGGTTGCCACCGTTTCAATGGATGATCGACTCAGTGTCATCAAGGATATCTTCGAGCAGGCTCACTTTCGCCACCTGCTGGTACTGGAAGAGGGGGCGCTGGTGGGAGTGATCTCGGATCGGGATCTGCTGCGCGCCATCAGCCCCTATCTCGACTCCGACGCCGAGATGAGCCGTGACACCGAAACCCTCAACAAGCGTGCCCACCAGATCATGAGTCGCCATCCTGTCACTATCGCTCCCCATCTCACTGCGCGCGATGGCGTCAAGCTGATGCTGGAGAAGGGGGTCTCCTGCCTGCCGGTGCTGGAAAATGGCGCTCTGGTCGGCATCATCAGCTGGAAAGATTTTCTCAAGGTGGCGCTGGAGAGTGACGCGCTGGCTTGAGCCCGGAGTTGATCGCCACCAACCAAGACCGGTGCCCATCCGAGCCGTGGTTTTATCGTGCGGACGTGCTGGCCTGCGCCGTAAAGGGGCAGTCGCTCTGGCGGATCAGCCGCGAGCCCTTGTCCTGTTCCCCCTGCCAGCTTACTGCCAGCTTGCCGAGCCGGCCCAGATGGCGCAGCTCGAACTCGTAGCGCTGGCAGAGATTGTCTTGGGGCAGCGTCGCCATGCCCGCAGGCAGTCGGTATTGATAGCGCAGGATCGGCCCATCCTCCAGCGTGCTGGCCACCGGCACCAGCCCCTCTGGGGTGGGCTGCGGCGCACCGAGCGCGCGGCGCAGGTTCAGGGGGCATCTATCGCCTTTTGATAGTGCAGGCCGTTCATCGCCGCCAGCTCCTCTTCCAGCCGCTGCAACTCCCCTTCCAGTTCATTGAGCGCGGCTCCCAGCTGCTGATGGGTTGTTGACGAGGCGCAGCCCCCAGCAACAGGGTGGCAAGCAGCAGGGCGGCTCTGATGGGGGGCACGGCATCTCCTTGGCAATGATGATGACGCGTGAAGGTCACGTCGGCTGGCCCTGACTATAGCAGGGGATTGCTGGGGGCGTCCCCTGCAGCAGTTGCGCCAGACGGGCCAGCCCCTCGCCGACCGGGGCGTCGGTGGCGGGTTGGCTCAGGCGCCCCCCCTGCGGAGCGGCAAACTGGTCGGCGGCGCAGTGTTCCCCGCTCGCCGCGCCAGACTCATAATGGCGCTGCCGGCCTGCTTTGTCTGGGTGCTGTTCGGCCATCAGCTGAGCAACGGGATCAGCTCGGGTCGGGGCTGGCTGTGGCTCAACGGTTCTCTCGGTCTGCTGACGGCGCTTTGTGTGGTGATGCTCTGGTATTGAGTCGTGTTGCGCCGATGGGGGCGGTGGCCGAGAAAGAGGCATTTCTGACTTGTCGCCACGGGGTTGGCTCTGCATATTAGAAGGCTTTCCCCATATCGGGCGCGTTGCATCGACAAGAGGTTGAGATGGATCTGAACTGGTTACTGCCCCTGGCGGGGTTTGCCCTGGTTACCTGCGGCACGCCGGGGCCCAACAATATGCTGCTCACCAGTGCCGGGGCGGCGCAGGGTTTTCGCCGCACTCTTCCCCTGCTGGTGGGGGTGGTGGGGGGGATCAATCTGATGATCCTCGCCACCGCGCTGGGGCTTGGCGTGGTGTTCGAGAAAGTGCCACTGTTGCACGACGGCCTCAAGATCATCGGCTCGGCGTATCTGCTCTGGCTGGCGTGGAAGGTGGCGACCGCCAGCGGCCCGGCCGAAGGAAATCGGCCACTCATCCCCGCCCATCAGGGGGCCATGCTGCAACTGCTCAACCCCAAGGCGTGGATGATGGCGCTCTCCGCCATCAGCGGTTTCACCCTGGCGGGGGAGGCTTACTGGCCCTCCGCGCTCTGGGTGCTGGTGATCTTCTTTATTACCGGTCTCTACACCGGGGCGTTCTGGGTACTTTTTGGTGCCCAGGTGCGGCAAATCATCCGTACCGCCCGGGGCTGGCGGCGTTTCAATCTCGGCATGGGGCTGGCGACGGCCGCCTGTGTCGGGATGATCTGGATTTAGCCCGGGTTGACCCGGCCTTTACCGGCTGTCTTGTTGGCCCTGCGGGGCCATTTTTATCTCGCCCGCGTGACCCTGCCTGCAAGGTGGCGTGGCACAGCCCTCCCTTGGGATGAAAGGAGTTGTAATGAAATGCATCGGTCTGCTGGGTGGCATGAGCTGGGAGTCCACCGTCAGTTACTATCAGGCGCTCAACCGCGGGGTGCGGGCGCAGCTCGGCGGTTTGCACTCGGCGCGGGTGTTGCTCAACAGCGTCGACTTTGCCGCTATCGAGCGGTTGCAGCATGCCGGTGACTGGCCCGCTACCGCCCGCCTGCTGGCGGCGGAAGCGCGCAAGCTGCAGGATGGCGGCGCCGATTTCTTGCTGATCGGCACCAACACCATGCACAAGGTTGCCCCCGAGATTGAGGCGGCCATCGATATCCCGCTGCTCCATATCGCCGATGCTACCGCGGCCAAATTGCGGGCAGACGGGGTAACCCGGGTCGGCCTGCTCGGCACCCGCTTCACCATGGAGCAGGATTTCTACAAGGGGCGCTTGCAGGATCGTTTCGGGTTGACGGTGCTGGTACCCGATGAGGCCGGGCGGGAGCGAGTGCACCGGATCATCTATGACGAGCTCTGTCTGGGCGAGATCTGCGCATCGTCGCGGGCCGCGTATCTGGCCATTATCGCGGAGCTGGCGGCCGCGGGGGCCGAGGCGGTGATCCTCGGCTGCACCGAGATTGCCCTGCTGGTGGGCGATGCCCGCGCGGCGGTGCCGCTCTACGACACCACCGCCATCCATGCCGAGGCGGCGGTCGCGCTGGCACTGGCATCCGATTAATAAACTGGTCAGATCTCACTATTCATGCTTGTCTCATACCCCTTGTCATAAAAGCGTGTAAAATTGCGCCCTGAATTTTCCCCGGCCAACGCGGGTTGGCTGCGGTTTCCTAGCATGCAAGGCTGACATTGTGACTGAAGTAGATAGATTCGCGGATATTCGCCCCTACCGCGATGAAGAAGTGCCGGCAGCCATCGAACGGCTGATCCAGGATGATGAGTTTATCGGCGCCATCGCCAAGTATCGTTTCGGTTCCCTGATGAGCTGGCTGGGTTGGGCCATTCGCCCAATGATCCGCCTGTTCCTGCGCCGCAAATGGTCAAAAGTGACCACAGTGCATCAGGTCCAGCTAGGGGTCACCCGGTACATGTCCCGCATGATCGCCACCTCCACCAAGGGGGTAACCTTCTCCGGGATCGAGCATCTGAAGAAAGAGCAGGGCTATCTGTTTGTCTCCAACCACAGGGACATCGCCATGGATCCGGCGTTCGTCAACTGGGGGCTGCACTCCCAAGGTTTCGATACCGTACGCATCGCCATCGGTGACAACCTGCTGCGCAAACCCTGCGCCACCGAGCTGATGAAGCTCAACAAGAGCTTTATCGTCAAACGCTCCGCCAAGGGGCCGCGGGAGATGATGAAGGTGCTGGGCGAGCTGTCGGCCTATATCGGCAACTCGGTCCACGAAGGGCACTCCATCTGGATCGCCCAGAGGGAAGGGCGCGCCAAGAATGGCGATGACAAGACCGATCCCGCCATCCTCAAGATGTTTTACGTCGACGGCAAGAAGCAGAAGATCGCGTTCGTCGACTACATGCGCAGCCTCAATATCGTGCCGGTCAGCATCAGTTACGAGCTGGATCCGACCGACAAGGCCAAGGCGCGCGAACTCTACGAGAAGTCGGTCAATGGCAGCTACGAGAAGGGCGAGTTTGAGGACATCGAGAGCATCGTCGCCGGCATCGTCGGTCAGAAGGGGCGGGTACACGTCTCCTTCGGCGCCCCCATCACCGAGGGCTTCAGCGATCCGGACGAACTGGCCGCGCTGATCGACAAGGCGATCTGGAGCAATTATCGCCTCTTCCCCAGCAACTATCTGGCGGCAGATGTCTCAGGCAAGGCCAATACCATCGAACAGGCCGCCTTCCTGACTCGTCAGTCAGAGGTGCCGGAAGAGCACAAAGCGATCTGGCGTGCGATGTACGCCAAACCGGTGGAAAACGCCGAAAAGGTTTGAATGAAACCGTTTGCTAAACGGTTTTGCGAAAAAAACGGGCGCTGATGCGCCCGTTTTTGCGTCTGGTCAAAGTCGTGGGTGAAAGGGTGGTGAATAATATGGTTTCAGCTGGTACGATCACTGTGGAAATGGGATTATGTCTCTTGGCAAGGTGCTGGCGAGTGTGTAACAGTGCCCCAATCGCTGAATATGAGCAAAGGCTCTAAACCGGCCTGCACAGATTGCAGGCGGCCTTATTGAAGGACCTGTCACAGGTCTTTTTTCATTGGCTGGCAAACATGCCAGACAGATATATCTAACAGGAAGCAGACGCCATGATCACCGGTAACCTGAACACCCTGCAGCGGACGCCGCTGCCCGCCCCGCTGGCCCGCATCATGGCCGAGGTGGTGAAGAGCGTGGCTCACTGGGGTGACGCCCCGATCGGCAAGACCGAGATCGATGGCCTCAACCTGTTCTGCCTGGTGAGCGAAGATGTGACCGAGCCAGCGGCGGATCGCCGTGGCGAATTCCATCAGCACTATCTCGATATCCAGCTGCTGTTGCGCGGTGAAGAGTGGATAGGTGTCGGGCCCCATCAGTATGCAGATGAAGGTGCTGACCATCCCCATCCTGACCTCTGGTTTGTCGATGACGAGCAGACCAGCTACCTGGCGCTGCAACCGGGTGATTTCGCCATCTTCTGGCCGGGCGAACTGCACCGCCCGCTCTGCACCTTCAATCAGCCCGCCAAGGTGAAGAAGATGGTGGTCAAGGTGCACCGCGATCTGCTGGCCGGCCTGTAACCGCTGGCGCCGCCGAGCTGAAATAAGTGCCGGAATCATCAAGATTTGCACTTAACATATTGAAAAATTGGGCGCACTTTCCTGCGACCATAAACCCCCGGCAGGGGAATCCCATCCTCTTTTGGATGACACGAACTGTCGGCATAAAGCCGAAGCACAGGAAGATGTAGAACATGAGCAAGTTGGTATTGATCCTTAACTGCGGTAGCTCTTCCCTGAAATTTGCCGTAATGGACGCCGAAACAGGTGAGGACATGCTGTCCGGCCTGGCCGAATGCTTCAATCTGGATGATGCACGCATCAAATGGAAACTCCACGGAGTCAAGGGTGAAGCCATGCTGGGCGCAGGAGCCGCGCACCAGGAGGCCCTCGACCATATCGTGGGCCACATCCTGCCGCAGGATCCGACTCTTGCCGAGCAACTGGTGGCCATCGGTCACCGTATCGTACACGGTGGCGAGCAGTTCTCCCGCTCCGTGCGCATTGATGACGGCGTGATTGCCGGGATCGAAGCGGCCATTCCGTTCGCTCCGCTGCACAACCCGGCGCACCTCATCGGTATCCGTGCCGCACTCAAGGTGTTCCCGGCGCTGTCCGAGAAGAACGTGGCCGTGTTCGACACCGCCTTCCACCAGACTCTGCCAGAGGAAGCCTACCTCTACGCGCTGCCTTACAAGCTCTATCGCGAGCACGGCATCCGTCGTTACGGTGCCCACGGCACTTCTCACCGCTACATCGCGGAAGAAGCCGCAAAAGAGTTGGGCAAGCCGTTGAATGAGCTGAACATCATCAACTGCCACCTGGGTAACGGCGCTTCAGTTTGCGCCATCAAGAACGGCGAATCCGTTGATACCTCCATGGGGCTGACTCCGCTGGAAGGGCTGGCGATGGGCACCCGTTGTGGCGATATCGATCCGGCCGTGGTCTTCTTCATGCACGACCAGCTTGGTTACAGCGTGGAGCAGATCAACCACACCCTGACCCGTGAATCCGGTCTGCTGGGGATGACCGAAGCGAGCAGCGACTGCCGCTACGTCACCAGCAACTACGCCACCGACGCCGGTGCCAAGCGTGCGCTGGATGTGTTCACCTACCGGGTGGCCAAGTATGTCGGCGCCTATGCCGCTGCGATGGACGGTCGCCTGGACGCCGTCGTCTTCACCGGCGGTATCGGTGAGAACGCCGCCATGGTGCGCGAGATGGTGCTGGCGCGTCTGGCGCTGTTCGGCTTCAAGGTGGACAAAGAGGCTAACAACGCCGCGGTACTGGGTGGCGAAGGTCGTATCACTACCGCCGACAGCCGTTGTGCCATGGTGATCCCGACCAACGAAGAGCTGGTTATCGCCCGCGATGCCCTGAGCCTGGTCTGCTAAGTCAGCCTCGCTTTGAAACAACGCCCGGCCATTGCCGGGCGTTGTCGTTTCTGGTGTTCACCGATTTGACATGGGGGAGGGGAGCGCTACCCTGACCGCCACTGTTTTTGCAGCCAGTGGGCAGCCCGGTTCGGGAGAGAGCAATGAAAGAGGCATTGTTTAACTGGTTGTCGGGCCTTGGGGTGGACGTCACCAGCCTGATGGCGCTGGTGATCGCGTTGGGTATTATCATCACCTCGCTGTTGCTGCTGGCCTTCTTCACCCGCCCCACTTTCGACGGCCTGCCGCTGAAAATTTACTGTTTCACTGCGCCCACCGCATGGGCTGATTACGAGGGATCCAAGCCGATATTTTCGACCATATCTTTGCCATCATTGAGCAATTTCATCTGCGGTTGCATCAATCTTCCACAGATTACGACATGCGTGGCCGGCAATGGGGATAAACAGGGAAACCGGGCGGGTCGAGGGCGCGGGGACATCCGCTTATTAATTATCGACCCGTCGCCACTTGTCAGTTGAAATTTGCCGTGCAGAGGAGAAAAATGGCGGCCTTCTCTTCGCGCCCCTGATCCCCGCTTGATCAGCTGCCAGCCCAGAGACGTCACTTCAAGTCATCATCATGGGAAAGTTATGAAGCTCCTCCACAATACTGCGGCCGCGCTGTGCTGCAGCCTCCTCTTGGGCGCCGCGCCTGCGCTCGCTGTTGAATACGCTCTGCCTGCGGCCAACAGCCGTCTGGTAGGGGAAAATCTGGAATACGTGGTCCCGGCCGAAGAGAACGGCCAGCCGCTGGAGGCCATTGCGGCGAAATTCCAGCTGGGGCTCACCAACATGACCGAAGCAAACCCCAAGGCGGATCCCCTGCTGGTACAGACCGGTGAGAAGCTGGTGATCCCCCAGCAGCTGATCCTGCCGGATGCGCCGCAGGAAGGGGTGGTGATCAACGTGGCCGAGATGCGCCTCTACTACTACCCCAAGGGTAAAAAAGTGGTGGAAGTGTTGCCCATCGGTATCGGTCAGCTCGGCACCGACACCCCGGAAAACTGGGTGACCAGCGTGCAGCGCAAGAAAGCGGGCCCGACCTGGACCCCGACCGCCAAGATGCATGCCGAATATGCGGCCCGTGGCGAGAGCCTACCTGCGGTATGGCCGGCTGGCCCGGACAACCCCATGGGTCTGTTTGCGCTCTACGTTGGTAAGATGTTCGCCATCCACGGCACCAACGCCAACTTCGGTATCGGCCTGCGGGTGAGTCACGGTTGTGTACGTCTGCGCAACGACGACATCGCCTACCTGTTCAAGCAGGTACCGGTCGGTACCCGCGTCCAGTTCGTCAACCAGCCTATCAAGGCCTCTCTCGAGCCTAACGGCGTTCGCTATCTGGAAGTGCACCAGCCGCTCTCTCGTAGCGAGGAGGAGTTCAACTCCAAGATGCCGGTGCCGCTGCCAATGACCCCGGCGCTGACCCGTTTCATCGCTCAAGCCGACAGCGATTCCCAGCGAGTAAAGCAGGCGCTGGATCAGCGCAACGGCATGCCGCTGGCGATCAATCGCTGATCTCGCGCTTGCCAATATGGCCCCGATCTCTGGTCGGGGCTTTTTTTTTGCGGCCGTAGCGGGGCGCAGTCGGTGATGACACCAGGCGGATAAGCAGTTGCTGCGTCAGGATAAAATCTGGCAGAACAGGGCAAGTGTGGTCTGTTGATTAAAGATAAAATGTTTATATTGTGTTTTTTGTTTGTTGGAAAAGGTTGAGGTTATGGGATCTGCTGATTAAGCTAGGCCGGTTTTTTAGGGATGAGCCCGTCACCAGAGCGGGCAGAAAATGACACAAAATGGAGTTTTGCATGACAGCTAGCACCCCCATGTTAATCACTTTCCTGGTGTATATCCTCGGAATGGTGTTGATCGGCTTCGTTGCCTATCGCGCTACCCGCAACTTTGATGACTACATTCTTGGCGGCCGCCGGATGGGGAGTTGGGTCACCGCCCTCTCCGCCGGCGCCTCCGACATGAGCGGTTGGCTGCTGATGGGCCTGCCCGGTGCCATCTTCGTCAGCGGCATCTCCGAGAGCTGGATCGCCATCGGTCTGGTCATCGGCGCCTACCTCAACTGGCGCTGGGTCGCGGGTCGTCTGCGGGTACATACCGAGAAAAATCGCAACGCCCTGACCCTGCCGGACTACTTCACCTACCGCTTTGAAGATCACAGCAAGGTGCTGCGCATCCTCTCGGCGCTAGTGATCCTGCTCTTCTTCACCATCTATTGCGCCTCCGGCGTGGTGGCCGGTGCCCGGCTGTTCGAGAGTACCTTCGGCATGGATTACAACACTGCCCTCTGGGTCGGTGCCGCCGCCACTATCACCTACACCTTCTTCGGCGGCTTCCTCGCGGTGAGCTGGACCGACACGGTGCAGGCGACCCTGATGATCTTTGCCCTGATCCTGACCCCTGTCTTCGTCATCATCGCCGTCGGCGGGGTGGACAGCGCCATGATCGAGGTGGCCGCCAAGAGCGCCACCAACCTCGACATGTTCAAGAATCTGGATGTGATCGCCATTGTCTCGCTGATGGCCTGGGGCCTTGGCTACTTCGGTCAGCCCCACATTCTGGCCCGCTTCATGGCGGCGGATTCCCACCACTCCATGGCCAATGCCCGTCGCATCAGCATGACTTGGATGGTGTTCTGCCTTGCTGGCGCGGTGGCCATCGGCTTCTTCGGGCTGGCCTACTTTGCCCGCTTCCCGGAAGTGGCGGCTGGGGTGACCGGTAACCCGGAGCGGGTCTTTATCGAGCTCTCCAAGATCCTGTTCAACCCCTGGATTGCCGGTGTGCTGCTCTCCGCCATTCTGGCAGCGGTGATGAGTACCCTCAGCTGCCAGCTGCTGGTCTGCTCCAGCGCCATCACCGAGGATCTCTACAAGCCCTTCCTGCGCAAGAACGCCTCCCAGCGTGAGCTGGTGTGGGTGGGTCGCCTGATGGTGCTGCTGATCGCGGTGATTGCCATCGCCGTCGCCATGAATCCGGAAAACCGGGTGCTGGGGCTGGTGAGCTACGCCTGGGCCGGTTTCGGTGCTGCCTTTGGCCCCGTAGTGCTGCTCTCCGTGCTGTGGCCGCGGATGACCCGCAACGGTGCGCTGGCCGGCATGCTGGTCGGTGCCATCACCGTCATCGTCTGGAAGCAGTTCGGCTGGCTGGGGCTGTATGAGATCATCCCGGGCTTCCTGTTCGCGCTGCTGGCCATCGTGGTGGGCAGTCTGCTGGGCGAAGCGCCATCAAAAGCGATGCTGGAGCGTTTCCGCGATGCCGAGGCGGAGTACAACACCCCGGCCGAGAGCGCGGGAGAGCCGGTCGCGGTGAACTGATCCCCCTTACCGCTTTCTGATTGAGAGCCCCGCCCCCGGACAAGGAGCCCCCTGATTGGCCATCCTTGCACCGGTTTGGCGGGGCTTTGTGCTATCTGATTCACTCTTGGGCACTTTTTTATGTTCGGCCAGGGGCTCGACGGTGTTCGCTTTCTTTTGTCTTGGCACCGAATATGGGACACTAGGCCGCCTGAAGGAGACCCAGTGCATGCGCCTATTCACCCTGATCCTGATCCTCCTGCTGGGGGGGCTGCAATATGACCTCTGGCTGGGGAAGAACGGGCTATCCGATTATCAGAACTTGTCTGAGGCCATCTCGCAGCAACAGCGAGACAATCAGACCCTCAAGGATCGTAACGACCTCATCTACCGCGAGATAGATGATCTCACCTCTGGCCTCGAAGCCATCGAGGAGTTGTCGCGCAACGATCTGGGTTATATCAAGCAAGGGGAGACCTTCTATCGGATCATTCCCAAAGAGAAAGACAAAGAGACTGTGTCGGACAATGAGCCCTACGATGACTGATGCCTGTCGGGTATCTGGCCTGACGGCGATTGTGCCTGCCGCCGGTATCGGCAGCAGAATGGGGGCCGATTGTCCCAAGCAGTACCTGCCACTGGCGGGTAAAACCATTCTCGAACATACCCTGGCGCGGCTGCTCTCCCACCCTGCCATCACGCAGGTGATCGTGGCGCTGGCGCCCCATGACCACTGGTTCGAGGCCCTGCCCGTGGCCGCTGACCCGCGTATTGTGCGGGTTGAGGGCGGCGCCGAGCGCGCCTTTTCCGTCCTCAATGGCCTTCATGTGGTGCAAGGGGCGTGGGTGCTGGTGCACGATGCGGCCCGCCCCTGCCTGAGCCACGGCGATCTCGATGCGCTGATTGCCACGGCCATGAACTGCGGCGGTGCCATTCTCGGCAGTCGGGTGCGCGATACCATGAAACGCTCCGATGGCGAGGGCAATATCATCGCCACCGTCGAGCGCGAGCAGCTCTGGCATGCCCTGACGCCGCAGATGTTCCCGACCCTTGCCCTGACGCGGGCGCTGGAAGAGGGGCTGCTGCTGGGCGCCACCATTACCGACGAGGCGTCTGCCATGGAGCGGGCTGGATTCACGGTGCGCATGGTGGAAGGGCGCGCCGACAATATCAAAGTAACCCGGCCGGAGGATCTCTCTCTGGCTGGGCTCTATTTGCAGCAACAGAACACGCGCCAGCTGGCGCAACCCGATTCACCCACAGAGGAGCTGGCATGATCCGGATTGGACATGGTTTTGATGTACACAAGTTTGGTGGGGTTGGCCCCTGCATGCTGGGTGGCGTGCCAGTTCCCTACGAACAGGGGCTGGTTGCCCACTCCGACGGCGATGTGGTGCTGCACGCGGTGAGCGATGCCCTGCTGGGGGCCATCGGTGCCGGTGACATCGGCCGCCACTTCCCCGATACCGCAGCGGAATTCAAGGGGATCGATAGCCGCATCCTGCTGCGGGATGTGTTTGCCCGGGTACAGAAGGCGGGTTATGCCATCGGCAACCTGGATGTGACCATCATCGCCCAGGCCCCCAAAATGGCCCCCCATATCGATGCCATGTGCGCCGTGCTGGCCGCCGATCTGCAATGTGATTTGAACCGGGTGAACGTCAAGGCGACCACCACCGAACAGCTTGGGTTTACGGGGCGCAAGGAAGGGATCGCCACCGAAGCCGTCGTCCTACTGGTGAAACAATAATGCTGGAACAACTTGCCTATCTGCACGGGGCGCCCACCGCCCGCGGTATCCTCAAGGCCGAGGCTGCCGACTTCGTGGTGAATGAAGATCTCGGCTTCGAGCCTTGCGGTGAAGGGGAGCATATTTTCGTCCGGGTGCGCAAAACCGGTGAGAACACTGCCTGGGTAGCGGGCCTGCTGGCCGATGCGGCCGGGGTCAACCGCAATGCGGTGACCTGGGCGGGCCTGAAAGATCGCCACGCGGTGACCGAGCAGTGGTTCGGCATTCACCTGCCAGGCAAGGCAGAGCCGAACCTTTCGGTGATCGAAAGCGACAGCATCCAGATCCTGCAGGTGAAGCGCCACAACAAGAAGCTGCGGGTCGGTTATCTTAAGGGCAATCACTTCACCCTGCGCCTCACCGCGCTGGAGCAGGCCGACGGGCTGGCAGCACGCCTGCAGGCCATCGCCGAGCAGGGCGTACCCAATTACTATGGTGAGCAGCGTTTTGGCCGCGATGGCAACAACCTGGAAGCGGCCAAGGCGATGTTCGCCGGCAAGCGGATCAAGGATCGCAACAAGCGATCCCTCTACCTCTCAGCCGCTCGCAGCATGCTGTTCAACGCCATTGTCAGCGCCCGCATCGAGCAGGGGCTGGCCCATCAGCTGCTGGCCGGTGATTGCGTGATGCTCAAGGGCAGCCACTCCATCTTCAGCGAAGAGGGGGTTACCTCCGAGCTGGAGGCGCGTCTTGCCTCCGGCGACGTGCAACTGACCGCGCCCCAGTGGGGCCGTGGCCGGCTGGCCAGTCAGGGTGCCGCTGCCGAGTTCGAACAGGCTGTGTTGGCCCCGTATCGCGATTGGTGTGACGGGCTGGAGCAAGCCGGGCTGGATCAGGATCGCCGCCCGCTGCTGCTCAAGCCGGAGCAGATGAGCTGGCAGCTGGATGGTGAGGCGCTGACCCTCTCCTTCTTCCTGCCGGCGGGCGCGTTTGCCACCAGCGTAGTGCGCGAGTTAATGCAGGCCGAAGAGGCCGATCATGGTTTCAGGAATCAGACCGATGCGAATTCTGGTCAGTAATGATGATGGTGTGCACGCCGAGGGCATTCGAGCTCTCAGCTCGGCGCTGCACGTCTGCGGCGAGGTCATTGTGGTGGCGCCGGATCGCAACCGCAGCGGCGCGAGTCACTCCCTGACGCTGGAAGTACCGCTGCGGGTTACCCGAATCGCAGAAAACGGCTTTAATGGGATTGAGAGTTATGCGGTGAAGGGCACGCCGACCGACTGCGTGCATCTGGCGGTCAACGAGCTGGTACGCCCTGAACCCGACATGGTGGTGGCCGGTATCAACCACGGCGCCAATCTGGGGGATGATGTCATCTACTCGGGCACGGTCGCGGCGGCCACCGAGGGACGCCATCTTGGCTACCCCTCCATCGCTATTTCGCTGGTGGGCAAAACCCACTTCGCCACGGCGGCCTACTACGCCGCGCAGTTGGTGAAGGGCATGATGGTGCACCCGCTGCCCGCCGATCAGATCCTCAACGTCAACGTGCCGGACCTGCCCCTCGAGCAGATCAAGGGGATCAGGGTGACGCGCCTTGGCAATCGCCACCGGGCAGAGTCGGTGATCTGCAGCGAGGATCCCCGTGGTCAGCCCATCTACTGGATTGGCCCGCCCGGCAGCCAGCAAGATGCGGGAGAAGGCACGGATTTCGCCGCCATCGAGCAGGGCTACGTCTCGATCACCCCCCTGACCATCGATATGACTGCCTACAGCAGTCTGGCGGGGCTGGGGGCTTGGTTGGATCTGCAGGAATGAGGGTGGTGTGATAGTACAGCGCCTGTTAAACCAGCTGATCGCACAGGACATTCGCGATTTCCGCGTACTCACGGCGATTGCTAAGGTGCCGCGCCAGCTGTTCGTGGATGAAGCCATGGCGCACAAGGCATGGGACAACACCGCCTTGCCCATTGGCCACGGCCAGACCATCTCGCAACCCTACATGGTGGCGCGGATGACCGAGCTGCTGATCCAGAACGATCCGGCCCATGTGCTGGAGATCGGCACTGGCTCGGGCTACCAGACGGCGATCCTCGCTCATCTGGTGGAGCACGTGTATACCGTTGAGCGGATCAAGTCGCTGCAGTTCCAGGCAAGACGCCGACTGCGCCAGCTCGATCTGCACAATATCTCGGCCAAGCACGGCAACGGCTGGCTGGGTTGGCCCAACAAGGGGCCTTATGACGCCATTCTGGTGACGGCTGCGGCGAGCGAGATCCCGACGGCATTGACCGATCAGCTGGCCGAAGGGGGCCGACTGGTGTTGCCCGTGGGTGACAGCCAGCAGACCCTGCAGCTGATCGAACGATCCGGATCCCAGCTGACCAGCCGTATTCTGGAGCCGGTTCGTTTTGTTCCTCTGATTGACGGAGATGTTGAGTGAAGTTGTTTTCCCGTTTGTACGTACTGGTGATGCAGTGGGCCCGCCACAAGTATGCTCCCTGGTATCTCTCCATCACCGCCTTTATCGAGTCGGTATTCTGGCCTATTCCGGTGGATGTGATGCTGGCGCCGATGGCGCTCGCCAGACCGCAAAAGGCGTGGCACTACGCCGGGTTGGCAACGACCTTTTCGGTGCTGGGCGCCCTGTTCGGTTACGCCCTTGGCTATGCCCTGTGGGATCCGGTGGTGCAACCCCTCATCGTATCTGTGGGCTATGAAGGCAAGATTGCCATCGCCCAGCAGTGGTTTGAGCAGTGGGGGATCTGGGTCATTTTCATTGCCAGCTTCACCCCTATTCCCTACAAGGTGTTTACCGTGACGGCAGGGTTGTTGCAAATGGCTCTGCTGCCCTTCATCATCACCTCCCTCATCGGTCGTGGCATGCGCTTTTTCCTGGTTGCGGGCCTGATGCGTTGGGGTGGCGAGAAGATGGAGCGCAAACTGATGCACTACGTAGATGTGCTCGGTTGGCTCTGTATTGGTTTGGCCGTTGTGGCCTATTTCTGGTTTAGTCGTTAAGGATCCATTATGCGTTCGCGTCTTTGGCAGGGAAGCAGTGTCGTGGTGTTGTCATGGCTGCTGCTTGCTTGCTCCTCCAATAAAAATGCAGCTCCGGTGGATGGAATAGGTGATGACCAGTTCGTCTCGACCATTCCGGCTCGCCAGAGTGGCACCCCGGTTCGTACACCCATTCAGGGTAACAGTTATGTCGTGAAGCGGGGCGATACCCTCTACTCCATCGCTTTCAACTCGGGCAATGATGTGCCTTCGCTGGCTAGCCTCAACAACATCAGCCCGCCCTACAATATTTATCCGGGGCAGCAGTTGCGGCTCGATGCTTCCAACTCCCCGGTGACGGCCAGCAGAAGCGCCGGCACCTATGAGGTGCACCGTGGTGACACCCTGAGCAGCATCGGCCGCCAGTTCGGTATGACGCCGCAGGCGCTGGCCCAGAGCAACAACCTGAGCGCCCCCTATGCGCTGCAACCGGGTCAGGTGCTCAATGTCCAGACCGCGGGCGGCGGTTCGACCCAGATGGTGGCTGCGACTCGTCCGGCAACCATTGCCCCGGTGGCTGTGAGCCGAACAAGCAGCGGCCCTCGTCCGTTGGTTGAGCCGAGCGAATCTGGTCAGACCACGCCATTCATCTCTCAGAAATCCGTTGCTGCGGCAGCACCGAAGGAATACGCTCAGGTCAAAGAACAAAAAACAGACAACTCTCAGTCGAGACTCTCCTGGCACTGGCCCGCAAAAGGCCGGATTGTTGAAGGGTTCTCTGTTGCAGAACAGGGTAACAAGGGTATCGACATAGCCGGCCAGAAGGGGCAACCCGTCTACGCCGCCAGCAGCGGTAAAGTGGTATACGCTGGCAGTGCTTTAAGGGGGTACGGCAAGCTGATCATCCTCAAGCATGATGATGACTACCTCTCTGCCTACGCACACAACGACCAGTTGCGGGTGAAGGAAGGAGACAGCATCAAGGGGGGCTCGGTCATTGCCAACATGGGCAGCACGGACGCGCCGGATGTACGATTGCATTTCGAGATCCGGTACCGAGGCAAGTCGATCAATCCGATGAGCTATTTGCCAAAGCGTTAACCCCAGAGAGACCGTCTTACTCTGGTAACGTCAGGGAGACACACCATGAGCCAAGAACAACTGGTAATGCAGGATGCAGAGTTAGAGTTTGACGCTGAACCCGAATCTCACGAAGAAGTGGAAGAGTTGCAGGAGGTCGCCGCCGAGGCGGGAGAGACTAGCTCCGATGAGTTGCTGGCGCCTGAGCTGAACAAGGTGATGGATGCCACGCAACTCTACCTGGGGGAGATTGGTTTTTCCCCGCTGCTCACTGCCGAAGAGGAAGTCTACTACGCCCGTCGTGCCTTGCGGGGTGACAAAGCTGCCCGCAAGCGCATGATCGAGTCCAACCTTCGACTGGTGGTGAAAATCGCCCGTCGCTACAACAACCGCGGCCTGGTTCTGCTCGATCTCATCGAAGAGGGCAACCTCGGTCTCATCCGCGCGGTCGAGAAGTTCGATCCCGAGCGCGGCTTCCGTTTCTCCACCTATGCGACCTGGTGGATCCGCCAGACCATTGAGCGGGCCATCATGAATCAGACCCGCACCATCCGGCTGCCCATTCATGTGGTCAAAGAGTTGAACGTCTACCTGCGCACCGCGCGCGAACTCTCTCACCGTCTCGATCACGAGCCGACCGCCGAAGATATCGCCCAGGCGCTCGATCGTTCGGTTGACGATGTGAACCGCATGCTCAAGCTCAACGAGAAGATCACCTCGGTGGATACCCCCATCGGCGGCGATCGTGACAAGGCGCTGCTGGATGTGCTCTCTGACGAGCGCGGCATGGGGCCGGAGCTGGAATCCCAGGATGACGACATGCGCGCCAGCATTGTGCACTGGCTGGAAGAGCTCAATCCCAAGCAGCGGGAAGTGCTGGCTCGCCGTTTTGGCCTGCTGGGCTACGAGCCGGCGACGCTGGAAGATGTCGGCGCCGAGATTGGCCTGACCCGTGAGCGGGTACGCCAGATCCAGGTAGAGGGGCTGCGCCGCCTGCGTGAGATCCTGCTGGGCCTGGGGCTCTCCATCGAGGCACTGTTTCGCACCTGACAAGGGTGCCGCCGTGCATCGCAAACGGCTGAACAACTGAATAGAACGAGGGGAGCAGAAGCTCCCCTCGTTTTTTATTGCCTGTCGTCTGGCGATGGCTTCGCGGTTATACCAGCTCAGCCAGCATGGTGTCGGCGTAGGGCACCAGTGCTTCACCCTTCTTCACCTTGTCGAGATAGTCCGGGTTGGCGATAAGCGGACGACCGATGGCCACCAGATCGAAGCGGTTGGCCTCGATGGCCACGGCGGCGCGCTCGGCGTCGTAGTTGCCCACCCCGACCAGATTGCCCTTGTAGTTGGCGCGCAGATAGTCGGAGGCGTGGCCACCCAGATAATCGAAAGTGAGGTTGTCATCGAAAATGCCGAGGTGGATATAGGCCAGTGGGCGATCGTTGAGCTTGCCCAGCAGGTAGTCGAACACGGCGCGATCTTCCGGGCTGCCCGCCAGATGAACATAGGCACCGGGGGAGAGACGAATACCAACCCGATCACCGCCGATACGGGCGCTGATGGCATCGACCACTTCCAGCGCGAAGCGGCTCATCTTTTCCGGGCTGCCACCGTAGTTATCGGTGCGCAGGTTGGTGGAGTGGTGCAGGAACTGGTCGATCAGGTAGCCGTTGGCACCGTGGATCTCTACCCCGTCAAAGCCCGCCTCGATGGCGTTGGCTGCGGCTTGGGCGTAATCCTGCACCAGCTGGACAATTTCCGCCTCGGTCAGGGCACGCGGCACCTGATAGGTCAGCTCGCGCATGCGGGGCACTGTACCCTCGTGCGCCACGGCAGAGGGGGCCAGCACTTCAGCCTGATGGAAGAAGGGATGGGAGAGGCGACCGACGTGCCACAGCTGGGCGAAGATCTTGCCGCCCTTGGCGTGCACGGCGCTGGTGACTTTCTTCCAGCCATCGATCTGCGCCTGGGTGAAGAGGCCCGGGGTATTGGGGTAGCCCTGCCCGTCGGGGCGGATGATGACGGCCTCGGAGACAATCAGGCCGATGTCGGCACGGCGGCCGTAATAGGCTGCCATCTGCTCGGTCGGCACCAGACCGGGGCCTGCCATGCAGCGGGTGAGCGGGGCCATCATGAAGCGGTTGGCCAGGGTCAGAGTCTCATTAAGGCGATACGGCTGAAACAGGGTATTCATGATAGTGTGTCCTGAATGGGTTATTCTTGAACGTGCATTCAAGACGTTTTTTGTGTCGGGTGCAAGCTTTTTTTGAATGCACGTTCAAGAAGGTTGGCCCGAGCGGGCGGCTGGGGTAAACTTGCCGCCCTTTCCAGCCACACGTTATCGGCGGGCCTGTTTGCCCCTTGCCGGTGAGCCATTTCCCACGGGAGGAACCATGCGCATAGCCGAGTTTGATCGGGACGAGGTGCTGCGAAATGCCATGGAAGCGTTTCGCGCCAAGGGGTACGCCAAGACCACCATGCAGGAGCTGGTGGCCGCCACCGGCCTGCATCCGGGCAGCATCTACGGCGCCTTTGGTAACAAGCGCGGCCTGCTGCTGGCTGCGGTGGATCACTATGTCGAGGGCAAACGCACCCTGCGCCGCTCCCTGCTCGACAATCCGAGCCCGCTGGCGGGCCTTGCTGCCTATCTCGATCAGGTGGTGACCGAGGCGCTCTGTGGCACCTGTCTGGTGACCCGCACCATGATGGAGCTGAGCGAGCAGGATGAAGAACTGACCCAGCGGGTCAAGGGGATCTATGGCGAGCTGGAGCAGGATCTGGCCGAGTTGCTGACACAGGCGCAGGCCAAGGGTGAACTGGCCCCGGATAGCAATATCCACACCCTTACCGCCCTGCTGCTGATCAACCTGCAGGGGCTGGTCACCTTCGCCCAGTGCCGCCCCGATCGCCCCTTGCTCGATGACGTGGTCGCCCAGCTGATGCGGGCCCTGCGGGCGTAAGTTGAGTTTCCCCTTCTCCGTTTTTGCTTTTTGAATTGAGGGGAAGGGGTCAATCGGATTGGTGTAATGAGAGCAGGATAAAATCCAGCACGGAGTTGAGCCTGCCCAGTACATCGTTATTCCACACTCGTATCACCCGAAATCCCTGCTGGTTGAGATAAGCTGTCCAAGCCTCGTCATGAATCTGGTTCGCTTGTGTTCCGTGTTGCGAACCATCCACTTCGATGATCAATCCCTGTTCAAGGCAGATGAAATCCACCACATAGTGGCCGATGGGCATTTGGCGGCGAAATTTCAGCCCCGCCAGAAGGCGATTGCGCAACTGTTGCCACAGTTTCTGTTCTGCCTGTGTGGCATCTCGTCTCAATCGCTTGGCAAAGAGGTTGCTATCCATTAATTGCTCCCACTCTGTATCGCCTTATAGATATAGCCAGCTTCCCATCTGTTTACCGGTTGGATATTGCATTCCCTCACCCTAGCCCTCTCCCAAAGGGAGAGGGGACAGATCGAGTCGCTGTCGTGATTTGGCTGATCAGCACAGTGTTTATTGCCTTATTCGAGCTGGGGAAGCTGGATTGGGCGATAGCAGATGGCGATAACTTTTCGAATGTATTGGGAATCGCCTGGCTGAATGGCTGAATGGCTGAATGGCTGAATGGCTGAATGGCTGAATGGCTGAATGGTTGTCTGCGATGCTGCAAGTTGCAGCGTAACGGCTCCCTTCTCCCCTTGCGGGAGAAGGGCTGGGGATGAGGGGGAGGAAGCTGCCCTCACCCTAACCCTCTCTCAAAGGGAGAGGGAATTGATCGAGGTTCGGTTTGGGCATCATGGTCGGTCAGCAAACACGTTCCACAGTGGCTTGTTGGTGATGCCATCCAATTTCACGTGGCGAGTTGCCTTACCTCGGCCCCACCAGCTCTTTCATCAAATCCTTGAGCCATACCAGTGCAGGTTGCTGCGCGTGTACGGGGTGCCAGACGCAGTTGAGGTGGTAGTCGGGCACGTCCTCGGGCAGCGGCAGGCTTTTTAGCGGCCAGTGGCTGGCGAGCAGCTCGGCCACCATGCTGGGCAGAACCAGCAGGTGATCGCTCTGGCTGACGATGGCGGCGGCGGACATATAGCTCTGGCTGTTGACCGAGATGGTGCGGCTAAAGCCCTGACTCTTCAGATAGCGGTCGAGGCTCGCCTCCGAGGTGCCAAGGGGCGAGTGGAACACATGGGGCATGGCGATGAGCTGCTGCAGGGTGATGCGCTCCATCCACTGGGAGGGATCATCCTCGGCCCCGGCGGGGGCCGATTTGGCAATGGGCAGATCGGCGCGCACCAGCCCGGCCAGCGGCTCGGTGAGCCAGGTCTCCTTGCCCAGATACCCCGGCACCTGCATGTACTCGTCAAAGCCCAGCACCAGATCGATCTCGCCGCTTGCCAGCTCGGCTTCGGGCAGGGTGTCGCGCAGGATGCGGATCTCGATGGTGACCCCCGGCGCCAGCCGTCTGAGCCGCTGGATCAGCGGCGGGATCAGCACGCACTCCACGTAATCCGTGGTGCAGAGCACGAAGCGCCGTTTCGACTGGCTCGGCTCGAACTCCTCCTCCTCCAAGAGCTGCTGCTCCAGCAGCCGCAGCGCCTGCTGCACCCCGAGATGCAACCGCTGGGCGCGCGGGGTCGGCAGCATCCCCTGCGGGGTGCGCACCAGGAGCGGGTCGCCGAGAAAGGTGCGCAACCGGTTGAGCGAGTGGCTCATGGCGGGCTGGCTGATAAAGAGCGCCTCGGCGGCACGGGTGACGCTGCCCTGCGTCATCAGGGCGTCAAAGGCGAGCAGCAGATTGAGGTCGAGCTGGTGCAATTTCATGGGGGGATTATTCGCCGTGTTTATGGGACAATCCATCCTATTCATTTGATGGATGGGGGCGCAACGTCTTACTCTGCGACCCACTGTTATTTTTCCGGGTTCCCGCGCCGCATCGGTCGTAAACGGGGGCCTCAATCCATGCAAGGAGCCTTGCGATGAGCATCAAGACCATGAACTCCGCTCTTCTCGATTCAACACCGGCCGCTGACGGCTTCACCATGCCCGCCGAGTGGGCACACCAGCAGGCCGTCTGGATGATCTGGCCATTTCGCCCGGACAACTGGCGCGTAGCCGGTCGCTTCGCGCAAGAGACCTTCGCCAAGGTGGCGGATGCCATCGGCGGTGCCACCCCGGTCTTTATGGGGGTTCCGGCCCAGTTTATGGAGCAGGCCCGCACCATCATGCCCGCCCACGTCACTCTGGTTGAAATGAACAGCGATGACTGCTGGGCCCGCGACACCGGCCCGACCATCGTTACCAACGCGGCCGGCGAGTGCCGTGGGGTAGATTGGGGCTTCAACGCCTGGGGCGGCCACAAGGGCGGTCTCTACTACCCGTGGAATCAGGATGAGGAAGTGGCAGCCCAGATGCTGACCCAGCACGGCATGGCTCGCTACGACGCGCCGCTGATTCTGGAAGGTGGCTCCATCCACGTCGATGGCGAAGGCACCTGCCTGACCACCGCCGAGTGCCTGCTCAACGAAAACCGCAACCCGCACCTGACCAAAGAGCAGATCGAAGCGCACCTGCGCGACTATCTCGGCGTCACCAGCTTTATCTGGCTGGACGAAGGCGTCTACATGGACGAAACCGACGGCCACATCGACAACATGTGCTGCTTCGTGCGTCCGGGTGAAGTGGCGCTGCACTGGACTGATGACCAGAACGATCCCCAGTACGCCCGCTCCGTGGCCGCCCTCAAGGTGCTGGAAGCGGCGGTCGATGCCAAGGGGCGCAAGCTGAAAGTGTGGAAGCTGCCCCAGCCGGGCCCGCTGTTCTGCACCGAAGAGGAGTCTGCCGGTGTCGAGAGCGGTACCGGTGTACCGCGCGAGGCAGAAGGCCGTCTGGCCGGTTCCTACGTGAACTTCCTGATCACCAACGATCGCATCGTCTATCCGCTGCTGGATGCCGCCACCGATGGCGAAGCCCAGCGCATTCTGGAAGAGATCTTCCCGGATCACACCGTGATCGGCGTACCGGCCCGCGAGATCCTGCTGGGTGGCGGCAATATCCACTGCATTACCCAGCAGATCCCCTCCGGCAAATAAGAACCGGATGACGATCCTGCTGCGAAGCCGTGATCAAGGCTCATGTGCAGCTCGCTTATGTGGAACAAACGGCTCATGTATTCACATACACTCCGGTTCCTGCGCTGCTCTTCACCTTGCTGACGGCCTCTCGCGACGGGTCGTAAACCGGTTCCGGTGAGTATTCAAAACCCCACTCAGTGGGGTTTTATCTCTTGATGGTGTGATGGTCGCCGGCGCTGATGCGGCGATCATCATGACAAACAGTCACCCTTTTACAGGAGATCCCCATGATCGAAGTGACCGAGGTTTCCATTGCCGAGCTGCGTGCCGCGCTCGAAGCAGGCCGCACCACAGCGGTCGAACTGGTCAAGGCCTATCTGGCCCGGATCGAGGCTTACAACGGCCCCGAGACTGACACCAAGCTCAACGCCCTTGTGGTGCCCAATCCCGATGCGCTGAAAGAGGCGCAAGCGTCCGATGCCCGCCGCGCCCGTGGCGAAACTCTGGGGCCGCTCGACGGCATCCCCTACACCGCCAAAGACAGCTATCTGGTCAAGGGGCTGACCGCCGCTTCCGGCAGCCCGGCCTTCAAGGATCTGGTGGCCCAGCGCGATGCCTTTACCGTTGAACGCCTGCGCGCCGCCGGTGCCATCTGCCTTGGCAAGACCAATATGCCGCCGATGGCCAATGGTGGCATGCAGCGCGGCGTCTATGGCCGTGCCGAGAGCCCCTACAACGCCGACTACCTGACCGCGCCGTTTGCTTCCGGCTCCTCCAACGGGGCCGGTACCGCCACCGCCGCCAGCTTCTCCGCCTTTGGTCTGGCGGAAGAGACCTGGTCGAGCGGCCGTGGCCCTGCTTCCAACAACGGCCTGTGCGCCTACACCCCGTCCCGTGGCGTCATCTCGGTGCGCGGCAACTGGCCGCTGACCCCGACCATGGATGTGGTGGTGCCCTATGCCCGCACCATGAACGACCTGCTGGAAGTGCTCGACGTAGTGGTCGCCGACGATGCCGACACCCGTGGCGATCTGTGGCGCATGCAGCCCTGGGTGCAGCTGCCCAAGGCCTCCGAGGTGCGTCCGGCTTCCTATCTGGATCTGGCGGCCAAGCCCGATGCCCTCAAGGGCAAGCGCCTCGGCGTGCCGCGCATGTTTATCAACAAGGATGAACTGGCCGGCACCAGCGAAAACCCCGGTATCGGCGGCCCGACCGGTCAGCGCATCCATACCCGCGAGGCCGTGATTGCCCTCTGGGAAGATGCGCGCAAGGCGCTTGAGGCCGCTGGCGCAGAAGTCATCGAAGTGGACTTCCCGCTGGTTTCCAACTGCGAAGGGGACAGACCCGGCGCGCCGACCGTGTTCAATCGCGGCATCGTGAGTCCGGAGTTTCTCAACGACGAGCTGTGGGAGCTCTCCGGCTGGGCGTTCGACGACTTCCTGCGCGCCAACGGCGATCCCAAGTTGAACAAGCTGGCCGATGTCGATGGGCCGAAGATCTTCCCCCACGATCCGGGCACTCTGCCGAACCGCGAGGGCGATCTGGCGGCGGGCATGGACGAGTACGTCAATATGGCCAAGCGCGGCATCAAGCGCTTTGACGAGATCCCCACAGTGCCGGACGGCCTGCGCGGTCTGGAGAAGACCCGCAAGCTGGATCTGGAAGACTGGATGGACGAGCTCAAGCTCGACGCCGTGCTGTTCCCCACCGTCGCCGACGTTGCACCGGCTGATGCGGATGTGAATCCGGCCTCCGCCGATATCGCCTGGAGCAACGGCATCTGGGTTGCCAACGGCAACCTCGCCATTCGCCACCTCGGTGTGCCGACCGTCACAGTCCCCATGGGGGTGATGGCCGATATCGGTATGCCGGTGGGCCTGACCTTCGCCGGTCGCGCCTATGACGACAACAACCTGCTGCGCTTCGCCTCGGCCTTCGAGTCCACCGGCAGCAAGCGTATGGTGCCGCCACGGACGCCGCCGTTGGCTTGATTGCTGTTCAGAGTTAAATCTCTCTGGATCATTCTGAGATAATGAAAAAACCACCCTTTATGCGGGTGGTTTTTTTAGGCTATGTCCCAATTACGTGTTGCATGGGGTGCCCCAGCGCCTCATGCAAACACGCTTTGATATTTACGCCCCTCCCGTAACGCTCCAGCATCCTGCGCCAACCCAGATAATTCCTCAGATAATGAGTTGCCACGCCATGAAAGCGCACCATCCATTCTTTCAACCGATGGTGATATCCGTTTTCATGTTGGATGTGGAATGCCCCTACCACCCTCTCACCCTGACGATTGCGCACTACTTGATGAGTCACGCCCTGCACTTTACTGAAACTGGCATACACGCCCGCACCATCGCTACACAACACCGCATCCGGTGACACCAACGGCTTCAACACCGCGATGACCGTCTCGGCATCCCCCGTTGCCCCTTGAACGATTCGAGGAAAAAGGTCTCGTCTACCTCAACGATGCCCTCTTCCCTAGTGGCTTGATGACCTGCCATGGCACGCAAGAAGCGGTGACGCCAGAGGAAGGCGGTATTTTTGCTGACTCCGCAACGCCGCGCTGCCTGGCGGACGGTCAGTCCCAGCCCTTCTCCCCTTGTTTGTGATCAAGAGTGGGAGAAGGGAGCAAAACGGTTCAGCTGGCTGTGCTTTACGTACGAGGTACGGGTGGGTATGGGGGTCTGGAAATGGCACAGGCCATCCCCTCTCCCTCGGGAGAGGGCCAGGGTGAGGGGCCGCTATCTGTGTTGTAGGTTCGAATAGCGAAGCGTATTCGGACGATCGCGAATAGGTCGTGGCCAAAAAGCCGCGGACATCCAGAGTTTCCTGCCGGTCTTGCTATGACCCGGTGCGCGGCGGTATGCGGACGATTACGCTGCGCTAATCGACCCTACATTATGTGGCTTATTGTTACCTCCCCTCATCCCCGGCCCTTCTCCCCTTGTTTGTGATCAAGAGTGGGAGAAGGGAGCAGATATGCTCCGCTGATTGTGTGTTGGCTCTGTGGTGCGGGTGAATATGAGTGGCTTGGAATTGGCACGAACCATCCCCTCTCCCTCGGGAGAGGGTGAGGGGCCGCTATCTGTGTTGTAGGTTCGAATAGCGCAGCGTATTCGGACGATCGCGAATAGGGGGTCACCGAGAAGGCGCTGATATGCAGGGTTTCCAGCCGGCCTTGCCATGACTCGATGCTCGGCGGTATGCGGACGATTACGCTGCGCTAATCGTCCCTACATTATGTGGCTTATTGTTGCCTCCCCCCTCATCCCCAGCCCTTCTCCCTCTGTTTGTGGCCAAGAGGGGGAGGCGGGGGCAAACAGGCTCAGCCTCAACCTGTGACGCGTGCAGGTCGGCGCTGAGACTTATAGCGCGTATTGGCACGCCCCTTGACTGAAATCTGTGGCGGGGGAGGGGCGATAGCCGACGGAGGTCGCCCGGTTATAAGGCAAAAAAGCCCCCTCGTGAGCGCGAGGGGGCCAGGGGCGCTATAGGCGGATCATCAGATCAGGAATTGCCACCAGGTCAAACCGATAGACATCACCACGGCAAAGCCCACGATGGCGATCACCAGACCGATGCGCATCCACTCCGCGCTGGTGTGATAGCCCATCCCCATCAGCAGCGGGATGCGGGCGTGGGAGTAGGTGGCGAGGTTGCAGCCGACGTTGGTGATGGCGGCGATGCTGAAGATGGCGAGCTCGGCAGGCACGCCGACCGCCAGCAGGGCCCCGGCAATCACCGGCGCCAGCGCCACCACCTTGGCGGTGGCCGAGGCGAAGGCGTAGGAGGTAAAGAGGTAGAGCCCCATCACCACCAGCAGCATGGGAATGGTGCCGAGCCCGCCGAGGGTGCTGTGCATAAAGCCGGAGAGTTCATCCCCCAGCCAGCCGGTAAAGCCGACCCGTTTCAGGTTGTCGGCCATCCCCATCAGCACGCTGAACCAGATCAGGGTATCGAAGGCGGCACTGTTGTCCTTCACATCGTTCCAGTTCAGCACCCCGAGCAGCAGCAGGGCGGCCAGACCGAGAAAGGCGACCGTGGTGGCATCCAGCCCCAGATTGCTGCCGCCGACCCAGAGCACCACCAGACCGACAAAGACTGCGAGCAGGCTCTTCTCATGGCGGGAGAGGGGGCCCATTTTGGCCAGCTCCTCGCGGGCGAAGCGGGGGGCATCCGGCGTGTCGCGGGTCTCGGGGCGGATCACCATATAGAGCACCAGCGGCATGATCAGCAGCAGACCGATGGCGGGCGGCAGCAGGTAGAGCGCCCATTCGCGAAAGCCGACCGTCAGCCCGGCGACGCTGGCGGCAATGCCGACCAGCGCCAGATTGCCGGCAAAGCCGGTGCTGAAGGCGACCGCCGAGGCGTCGTTCATGGCGCTGACGCTGGAGAGCAGGAACTGCCCCAGCTTGCGGTCATCCTTGTTGATGGTCTTGGCCAACGAGTCGGCAATGGGGGCGACGATGGCGGCGCGGGCCGTGTTGCTCGGGGTGGCGGGGGCCAGAATAAAGTCGGCAACCGCCAGACAGTAGGCGGAGCGCAGGGTGGACTGGCCGAAGCGGCTGAGCAGCAGCAGGGCGATCCGCTTGCCAAGGCCGGTCTTGGCAAAGGCGCTGGCAATCATGAAGGCGATGACGATAAGCCAGATCAGCGGGTGGTTGAAGTCGACCAGCGCCCCTTCGATGGCCGCCTTGGGGGTCACTTCGCCGCTGGCATGGAGCACGGCATAGAGCGCGAGGGAGAGGATGGCGATATAGCCGGTCGGCGCTATGTTGGTGACGATGACCAGTATGGTGGCGATAAACAGAATGGCGGTGTGGTAGGCCGCCGGTGCCAGTCCGGCAGGGGCTGGCAGTTGCCAGCAGATGATAGCCAGCAGCCCAATGGTGAGGGCTGCCAGTTGTTGAGGGGTGATTTTTTTCATAGATGATCTTCTTCCGTGGATGAGGAGGAAATGATGGAGACCCTGTGTCAAACCACTATAAGAGCGGGGATGGGGTATACCAAACCATGGAAGAAAGAGACACGCCAGATTGTGTCGCCGCCAGGTGGAGACAAGATATGTCGTAATTGGCGCTTTTAACCTCACACCTCTTGCCGTTGGCATTTTCTTGTAAACCGGCACAGCCCCTAAAACAGCATTGTTTGAGCGGTCGCGGTTGTTTTAGGGCCTTGTTGTGGCTCGTTATGATGCGCAAGACCTAGTGGATATATGTATAAGCTGGAGCTGGGGTGTTTTGGGAAAACCCATAAATCCTACTTATAGTTAGCCCATTTGCGGCTGCGCCCCTGCAAGGCGGTAAAAGCGGCCATGCTGGGGCTTGCTCCGGTTTGCGGGGATGGGTTTGAAGGGATTGGCGCGGGCCTTTAGCACCGCCCCTTGCCCCCCTTGTTGCCAGCGAGGGCCTGCTTTCTGGTGCGCTGCTTCTGGGCCGCCTTGCTGTTGCGGCGCGGCTCGGGCTCAAAGCGGGTCAGATCCGGCTCAAAGCCCGGGAACCACTGCTGGGGCAGGCGGGTGTCGAGCACCGCTTCCACCTTTTCCAGCCGCGGTGCATCTTCCGGGCTGAACAGGGTAATAGCGAGCCCCTTGTTGCCTGGGCCGTAGGTTCGAATAGCGAAGCGTATTCGGACGTTCGCGAATAGGGAGTAGCTGAGGGGTCGCCGATATCCGGAGTTTCCTGCCAGCCTTGCCTTGCCATGACTCGATGCTCGGCGGTATGCGGACGATTACGCTACGCTAATCGACCCTACATAATGGGGCTTATTGTTGCCTCCCCCCTCATCCCCAGCCCTTCTCCCCTTGTCTGTGATCAAGAGTGGGAGAAGAGCGCAAATATGCGCCTCTGATTTGGTTTGGCAACCGGGCTTGGAATTGGCTCGGGCCATCCCCTCTCCCTCGGGAGAGGGTTAGGGTGAGGGGCCGCTATCTGCGTTGTAGGTTCGAATAGCGAAGCGTATTCGGACGTTCGCGAATAGAAGGTCGCCGAGAAGCCGCTGATATCCAGAGTTTTCAGCCTGTCTTGCCATGACGTAATGCACAGCAGTATGCGGACGAAGATGCTGCGCTAATCGTCCCTATATCAAGGAGCTGATTGCATGTTTTGATCATTTTCCTCCCTCAACGCCCCACACCGTCAATCGCCATCTTTGTTGTGGTTCGCCGGCGATTTCACCTGATTCACCACCGGTTGAAAGAGTGGATGGTGCGTTTTCATGGCGTGGCGACTCACTAGCTGAGGAATTATCTGGGTTGGCGCAGGATGCTGGCGCGTTACGGGAAGGGGATGAATATCAAAGCGTGTTTGCATGAGGCGCTGGGGCACCCCATGCAACACGTAATTGGGGCATAGCCTTTTTATTGCGGCATGGTTGCGGTTAGAAGTTGTAGAGCAGGCCGGTGCTGAAGCGGGTGGCTTGTGAATCGTAAAAACTGATATCTGAGCTGGACTTGGCATACGCCGCGCTGGCGGTCGCCGAGAGGGCGCTGACACCAAACAGGTTGTGCCAGAAGAAGATGGCGTTCGCCGCAAACTCGTCGGCATCTGCGTACTGGCCGAAGAGGGGGTTGGCCTCGTCATAGTTGCTCTGGCCGAGGTAGAGGTTGCTGACAAACGACCACTGGGCGCCCCGCTTGGCATAAGTCAGCTGCATGCCGCTCTGTTTGTAGCGCTGGGCGCGCCCGTCGAGATCCGCATCGCGATAGATCAGTGCCGGCTCCAGCTGTTGGCCGGGGGCAAAACGCCACTGATAAGAGAGTTCGAGGGCGTGGATCTTGCCGTTGCGATCGAGGGCTGAGGCGTAGTGGGTATGGTGGATGGCGTCGTATTGCTGGCCGCTGCGCTCTTCATCTACCTCGATGTTGCGGGTGGTCAGGCTGCCATTGAAGTTGCTGCCCCAGATATTGTCCCAGCTTGCCCGCACACCGGTAGAGTGGATGTCGGTCGAGCTGCGGGCCACCCCCACGGCAAACGGATCGCTCCACTGCTCGGTTGGCATGGCGCTGAACACCAGCGAGCCACCGACAATCCCCTTGTCCCCCAGCGCCTGCCGCAACCCCAGTTGCTGGGTGAAGTCGAAGCGAATTGCATCCTGGATCAGGTTGCCGAGAAAAATTTGGGTGCGGGTGTCGGCAAAGGTGTAGCGGATGTCGGCATTAATCAGCGGGGTGACGGCCGAACGGCTCTGCGGGCTGCCCAGACCGGAGAGGGTGTCGTGGTCATCATCGCCGCTGTAGAAGTTGGATTCGTAGTTGACGACATTGATGCCGCCCAGCAGAAAACCGGACCAGCCGGACTCTTTGGGGATGCTCCCCAAATCGGCATGGGCGCTGTTGGCGGCAAGCAGAGCAAGGCCAAGCAGAGAGATGTGACGCATCGAAGTGTTCTCCTGATCCGGTCGTTCGGGATGAAAAGATGAGGTTCAAGTTGCCGACATTCGTCAGCCAGCTCACAGAATCGTGACGCAACGGGATGAGATAAAGAAGAGTTCACCCTGTTGTGCTGGTATTCTGTACCGCGAATATCGGGGGAAAACAATAAGATGAAACAGATTAAATCCTGGGCGCAATATTATGTCGATCTGATGACCAAGCTGGGACTGGTGCGCTTCAGCATGTTCCTGGCGGCGGGCATTATCGTGCTGGCGGTCGCCATCCAGATGGGGGTGACCCTGTTCCTGCGCGGCAATATCGATGTGATCGACTTCGTTCGCTCGGTCTTTTTCGGCCTGCTGGTGACCCCCTGGGCGGTCTATTTTCTCTCCATTGTGGTGGATCAGCTGGAAGACTCCCGCCAGCGACTGAGCCGGATGGTGCGTAAGCTGCAGGATATGCGTGAGCGGGATCTGGAGCTCAATACTCAGCTGCAGGAGAACATCAGCCGCCTCAACGCCCAGATTGCCGAAACCAACCGTGCCGAGAGCCTGCGTCTGCAGGCCATCGAAGATCTCGAGAACGAGGTGTTCCAGCGGGAGAAAGCCCAGCTCCACCTGGGGGAGCGCACCGCGCTGCTGCGCTCTTTTATCGACTGCTCCCCGGATCTGGTCTACTACCGCAACGAGGATGAGCAGTTCTCCGGCTGCAACCGCGCCATGGAGGAGCTGACCGGCAAGGTGGAGGCGGAGCTGATCGGCCTGACTCCGTTCGATGTCTACAAGCAGGAGATCGCCAACAAGATCGTCGAGACCGATCGGCAGGTCTTTGCCAGCAACGAGCCGCTTACCTACGAGCAGTGGCTGGAGTATCCCGATGGCCGCAAGGCCTACTTCGAACTGCGCAAGGTGCCCTTCTTCGATCGCTTCGGCAAGCGGCTCGGTCTGCTCGGCTTTGGCCGCGACATCACCGAGCGCAAGCAGTATCAGGATAAGCTGGAGAAGGCGAGTCGCGACAAGACCACCTTTATCTCCACCATCAGCCACGAGCTGCGCACCCCGCTCAATGGCATTGTGGGCTTGAGCCGGATGCTGATGGATACCCCCCTCGATCCCAAGCAGCATCAGCAGCTCAAGACCATCCACCTGAGTGCGGTGACTCTGGGCAATATCTTCAACGACATCATCGATCTCGACAAACTGGACCGGCGTCGCCTCGAAATTGCACCGACCCGCATCGACCTGCCCGCCTTCCTCGACGAGCTGGAGACCCTGTCGCGCATTCAGGCTGAGCAGAAGGGGCTCTATCTGCATTTCGATCTCGATGGCGACATGCCGCAATTCGTGATGGCCGATGGCACCCGCTTGCGCCAAGTGTTGTGGAATCTGGTGGGCAACGCGGTCAAGTTTACCGATGAGGGGGGGGTCACCGTGCGCTGTCTCTCCCATCCCGCCGACGAGCCGGGCAAGCTGGCGCTGCACTTTGAGGTGGAGGATACCGGCGTCGGCATCCCGCACGCCCAGCAGGAGAAGATCTTCGCCATGTATTATCAGGTGCAGGGCAAGAAGCACGCCACCGGCACCGGCATTGGTCTTGCGGTCTCCCGTCAGCTGGTGCAGGCGATGGGGGGCAGCTCTACGTGGACAGCGATCCGGGCGAGGGCTCCTGCTTCACCGCCGAGCTGGAGGTAGCTTGCGCCGAGCCGGTGCTGGCCGAGCCGGAAGAGGAGATGCCCTCCCTCGATATCCTGCTGGTGGAGGATGTGGAGCTCAACGTGACGGTGGCTTGCGCCCTGCTGGGCAAGCTGGGTCATCAGGTGCAGGTGGCACGGGATGGTGCCCAGGCGCTGGCGATGGCCAACCCGGATGATTTCGACCTCATTTTGCTCGATATCCAGCTGCCGGACATGACCGGCTTCGATGTGGCGAAAACCCTGCTGGCGCGTTATGGCGACAGCCTGCCGCCCATGGTGGCGCTCACCGCCAACTCTACCGGCGATCGCCAGTACTATCGGGATCACGGCATGCAGGATGTGATCAACAAGCCGCTCGGCTCCAAAGCGGTGCGGGAGGTGATTGGCCACCTGTTTGCCGGTCTGGCCGAGGATGAAGCGGACGAGCAGGCGGATGCGGGCAATCAGGATGCCCTGCTGGATATCCCCTTCCTCACCGATTATGCCGATACAGTGGGCAAGCCGGTGCTGCTCTCCAGCGTCGATCTGTTCGAGAAGATGATGCCGGACTACATGGCGGTGCTTGACTCCAACATGATTGCCAAGGATCAGGCTGGCGTGGTGGAAGAGGCACACAAGATAAAAGGGGCGGCAGGCTCCATCGGCCTGCGTCGGCTGCAACAGACGGCCCAGCTGATCCAGAGCCCGGATCATCCCGCCTGGTGGAAGAACGTAGAGGACTGGATTGAGACGCTGCGCCGCGAATATCCCGGCGATATCGCCCGTCTGCGGCGCTGGTTGCTGTCTTGAGGCTGGAGGTTGTCTTGAGTCTGATGGAAGTTGCTGGCAAGGAGCTGCGAGATGTATAGCCGTTTGATTACCCCCGCGCGCATCCACACCTGGGGGGATGAGGAGCTGCTGGAGGCGACCGAGCAGGATCGCGCCCGTATCGTGCAGGCCGCGCCGGTGCGCCGGTTGCAGCAGAAAACCCAGGTCTTTCCGCTCGATGTGAAGGCCTCGGTGCGCAGTCGCCTCACCCACTCGCTGGAGGTGCAGGAGACCGGTCGCCAGATCAGTCGCCGCATTCTGGCCGCCTTGCCCGCCGGTATGGTCTGCGAAGGGGCCTTTATCAATCTGGTGGAGATGTCCTGCCTGCTCCATGATGTGGGCAACCCGCCGTTTGGGCATTTTGGCGAGCAGGTGATGAGCCAGTGGCTTGGCGAGATGCTCGATCCCCTCTATCAGCAGGCGCTGGCGCAGCCCCCCTCGGCCCAGTGGGCTGAATTGCGTCAGGATCTGCAGCTGTTTGATGGCAACGCCCAGAGCCTGCGGCTGGTGCACAGCCTGCACGAACTCAACCTGACGCTCGGGCAGCTGGCGGCGCTCTGCAAATACCCGCAGCAGCCGCAACCCGGCGTGAGTTACGGCCAGCATCACGGCTGGAGCAGCAAGCGCGGCATCTTCTTCAGCGAGCAGCCGCTCTACCGCGCCCTCGGTCAGAGTCTGGGGTTGGCTCCCGGCTGTCGCCATCCGCTGGTCTACATCATGGAGGCGGCCGATGACATCTCCTACTGCATCGCCGATCTGGAAGATGCGGTGGATCGGCGGATCCTGACACTGTCAGAGCTGCTGGTGGCATTGCGCCGTGCTGATGGAAGCGATTATCTGGCTGCGTTGCTGGATGAGGCGTTGGTCTCTGGCCGGGGCTTTTTCCCCCATTTTCGCCAGCAACTGACCCGGGACCTGGTGGCGTTGGCGGCGCAGAGCTATGTCAGCGAACATCAGGCCATTTTGCAGGGATCTTATCCGCAGGCGCTGCTGCATGGTCAGGCGCCGGCGGCGCGGGTGCTCGATATCCTCAAGCGGGTGGCCCGCGAGCTGGTCTTTATGCGCCCCGAGGTGGAGGCGCTCGAGCTGGAAGGGTATGCGGCACTGCGCGGGGTGCTGACCAGTTATGCCTGCCTGCTGGCGCTGCCGGCGCGGCAATTTGCCCGCCTGCTGGCCGGGGAGGGGAGTCAGGCCCTCTTCTTCGCCCGCCGCCTCTATCACCGCCTTTCGGCTCGCCACCTCAAGGCCTATCGATTGGCGATCGCCACCCCGGATCCGCGCTTTGCCTGCCAGCATGAGCAGGAGTGGTATTACCGGGTGCGGTTGCTGCTCGATTACGTCAGCGGCATGACGGATACCTATGTACTGGAAGAGTATCGGCTGCTCTCCGGGATCTGATGCCCGGGGTTGCCCCTTGTCAGGCAGCATAAAATGCCAGGAAAACGGTTAAAAAGGAGCCGCAAGAGACTTGTTTTAAATTCGGATATTTTTTATATTTCTGCAACCTGTTCAACTTTTACCCGGTAAGGAGACGAATATGCAACATCTGATGCTCAATATTGCATTCTCTCGCGGCACTGTGTGCGGCGTGAAATCTCGTGCTCTTTTACCGCGTGGCGTAAACAGGTAACCCCTGTCTTTTTATCACCCGCGGTTCGTCCCGCAGGGTGATATCCACTTTCTCCGGGAGAACCGCATGTTCTACTGGAGAATGTCATGTCTATCGAACTGGTTTTACTGCGCAGTGTTGAATCCCTGGTCCAGAGAAGGATAGCCCGGGTCGAGCGTCGTCTCGTACAGGTCAATCTGTCACCCGCCCTGCTCAGGGATATCGGGCTGGAAGGATATCAGGGTCAAATCGCCCTCGTTCGAGAGCGGGAGTATCAAACCGGCTTCCGGCTTGGGAATCGAATAACCTGATGGAAGGGGCCAGTATGGCCCCTTTCTTGGCACTGATTGCAGACCCCGCTCTGCCATTTTAAAAAAAAATCCCCGCCGATTGGCGGGGATTTTTGTTGGTAGCGACCTGCGATCAGATTAGAGCATGATGCCGCCGAAGAAGAAGCCCAGAGCCACGGCGATGGCGATGGTGGCGGTGCCCGGTATGAAGAAGGGGTGGTTGAATACCGCTTTCCCGATACGGGTGGAGCCGGTGTCGTCCATCTCTACCGCGGCCAGCAGGGTCGGGTAGGTCGGCAGTACGAACAGGGCGCTCACGGCTGCGAAGGAGGCAATAGCAGTCAGCGGGCTGACACCCAGAGCCAGTGCGGCAGGCATCAGTGCTTTGGTGGTGGCGCCTTGTGAATAGAGCAGCATGGCGGCGAAGAACAGCACCACGGCCAGCAGCCAGGAGTACTGGTTCAGCAGGTCGCCAGCGATCAGCTGGATGGTGTCCATGTTGCCTTTTACGAAGACGTTACCCAGCCAGGCCACACCCAGTACGCAGATACAGGCGGACATACCGGACTTGAAGGTCGGCATGTTGGTGACCTGGGTGGCGTCCAGTTTGCACACCAGGGTCATGATGGTGGCTGCGGCCAGCATGATGCCCATGATGGCGCCGTCACGGGGGATCGGCGGGTTGGTGATCAGGCCCACTTTACCGGAGATGGCAGTGGCATAAGCCATGACAGCAACGATGGCGGCGATGAAGATCCAGACCGACAGTTTGGCGTACGGCTTGATCTCGAGCTTGGTAGTACCACGCAGTTTGATCAGGCCCTTGGCTTTACGCTCCAGATAGACTTCATCCTGCTCCAGCGGCTTGCCCATCATGTTGGCAATGAAGGCACCGAGGATACAGGCCAGGAAGGTAGAGGGGATGCAGATGGCCAGCAGGGTCAGGTAGTCAACACCGAGCGGCTCGAGCATGCCGGAGAAGGCAACCACAGCGGCAGAGATCGGAGAGGCTGTGATGGCGATCTGGGAGGCGACCACCGCGATGGAGAGCGGACGGGATGGGCGGATCCCTTGCTCTTTAGCCACTTCGGCGATAACTGGCAGGGTGGAGAAGGCAGTATGACCGGTACCGGCCAGCATGGTCATCAGATAGGTGACGACCGGGGCGGCGAAGGTGATGTATTTGGGGTTCTTGCGCAGTGCTTTCTCTGCCAGGGAGACCAGGTAGTCCATCCCGCCAGCCAGTTGCATACAGGCGATGGCGCAAATGACGGACGCGATAATCATGATCACATCCCAAGGGATGTAGCTGACCAGCTGGTCGCTCGGGATCTGCACCCCGAGGCCCCACGTCAATACCAGAACCCCCAGACCACCGGCAAAGCCGATGCCGATGCTGCCTATCCGGGCGCCCAGATAGATCGCGGCGAGCACGACAAGTAACTCGATTCCAATCATAGCGATAACTCCATTTTTTAGTTTTTTGGTTTTTATTTGGCCAAAAGCCAATTCCTGATTGGGCTGGGGGTAAAGACCAATCGGGAACTGACTTTATGGGCCGGGGAGTCCCGGCCCACACTCGCTTAAACGGCAGCTTCGCGGGTGAAACGCTTGGCTTTGTATTGCGGGTTCATCAGGTTCTCGATGGAGAGGATTTCGTCCAGTTGCTCGGCACTCAGCAGGCCGCGCTCCAGCACGACTTCGCGGACGTTCTTGCCGGTCTGGGCACAGATCTTGCCGACGATATCCCCTTCGTGGTGGCCGATGAAGGGGTTCAGGTAGGTCACGATGCCGATGGAGTTCAGCACGTGGTTCATGCAGATTTCCGGGTTGGCGGTGATCCCTTCCACGCACTTCTCGCGCAGGGAGATACAGGCTTTTTCCATCAGGCTCAGGGATTCGAACATCGCCTGACCAATCACCGGCTCCATGACGTTCAGCTGCAGCTGACCGGCTTCGGCGGCGAAGGTGATGGTGATGTCGTTACCGAATACCTTGAAGCAGGACTGGTTGACCACTTCCGGAATAACCGGGTTGACCTTGGCCGGCATGATGGAGGAGCCAGCCTGCATTTCCGGCAGGTTGATCTCTTTCAGTGCAGTGCGCGGGCCGGAGGAGAGCAGACGCAGGTCATTACAGATCTTGGACAGCTTCATGGCCAGACGCTTGATAGCGCCGTGCAGCATGACGTAGGCACCACAGTCGGAGGTGGCTTCGATCAGATCTTCTGCCGGTACATAGGCACGACCGGTGATCTCGGCCAGACGCTTGATGGCCAGCTCTGAGTACTCGGGGGGGGTGTTCAGACCGGTACCGATGGCGGTGGCACCTAGGTTCACTTCCAGCAGCAGATCCTGGCAACGCTTGATGGACTTGATCTCTTCACGCAGGGTGACGGCAAAGGCGTGGAACTCCTGACCCAGGGTCATCGGCACCGCATCTTGCAGCTGGGTACGGCCCATTTTCAGGATCTTTTTGAACTCCTCGGCCTTGGCATCAAATGCCGCAATCAGGTGTTCCAGCGCATGCAGGGTCACATCAGTGCTGTTGACGACAGCCACGCGGAAACCGGTGGGGTAGGCATCGTTGGTGGATTGGCACTTGTTGACGTGGTCGTTCGGGTTGATGACATCGTAACGGCCTTTTTCCAGACCCATGATCTCCAAGGCGATGTTGGCCAGCACCTCGTTGGTGTTCATGTTGACGGAGGTGCCGGCGCCACCCTGGTAAACGTCAACCGGGAACTGGTCGAAGCATTTGCCGGTGTTCAGCATCAGGTCGCAGGCTTCTACGATCTTGTCAGCAATTTCAGGACGGATGGTACCCAGTTCGCCGTTTGCCAGCGCAGCCGCTTTCTTGGTCAGCACCATACCGCGGACGAATTCCGGAACGTCAGAAATCTTCTGAGAGCTGATCTTGAAGTTCTCGACAGCGCGCAGGGTGTGCACACCGTAGTAGAGATCATTGGAAACTTCTTTGGTGCCCAGCAGGTCTTCTTCAATGCGGACGTTCTTGATGTCGCTCATTGTAATGCCTCAGAAATCAGATAAATGGAAAAATCCTCACCGAGTGGTCGCGAGTTCCTTGCGCACAGCTCATCCTGAAGCACCACGCATCGAGTGGGGCGGTTGGGAGAATGACTTCCCGAAAAACTGATCAATATACTACTCCAATTGAGGTATCGGTTATTAGAGGTGGATCACTAAATTTGCGACATTTTCAAATTACTTTGAGGAAAGTACACATATGTTATGAAGTTTTTATCATGATGATTTTTATAAATTTTTGTGACTGTTAGCTGGTTTTTTAGATTGCTGATGATGTAAGCGTCAGTTGACCAACTTGAAAAGAGAGGGGGCGCCCCCATTTATTCAGGACAGAAAGTGGTGATGACGGGGCGGCAACATCGCCTCTGGACATCGTTGGATGGACGCCACTTTTTCTCAATTTACCGGTGCTGGAGTGGATATGGGCAAGTTGTTGCTGTTGTTGGTGGGTCTGGTGGTACTGGAGCTCACCGTGATGATCGAGGTCGGCTCAGTGATTGGGGCGCTGCCGACGGTCGGCTTGCTCATACTGACCGCGGTATTGGGCTCCTCTCTGGTGCGCAGTGAAGGGGTCAAGACCCTGTTCAGCGCCCAGCAAAAGATGCAGATGGGCGAGATGCCGGGCCGCGAGGTGATGGGTGGCATGATGCTGGCGCTGGCTGGCCTGCTGCTGATTATCCCGGGTTTTGTGACCGATATGTTCGGTGTGTTGTTGCTGCAACCCTGGCTGCGCAACAAGCTGGCCGACAAGCTGATTGGCAGCAACCCGTTCCGGATGCAGATGGGTGGTTTCCAGCAGGGAACACCATCGCCGTTTGGCAACGCGCCATCCGATGATCATCTGGGCAACGCCAAGCAGGGCGGCACCACCATCGAAGGTGAATTTGAGCGCAAAGAGTGAACGTAAAGAGTAATCGACGAGACGCAAATCCGAGGCGTTATGCCATCAGGGATTACCCTGATGGCATAACGCCTCGAAGCGGTGTCGGGCATACCACCACGCGAGGGTGCCCGCCACCAGATTGGCCAGCAGTATTCCCAGATAGATCCCCTGTTCTCCCCCCAGCTTTGCCCCCAGCCAGGCTCCTGGCAACAGAAAACCAAATAGTCGCAATCCGTTGAACAAGAACGAGATACTGGATGCCCGCACGCCATTGAGTGCCGAGGCCAGCAGCATCACCATGCCCTGAAAGCCGTAACCGATCGGCACCAGATGCAGATAGAGAATAATCAGGCGAATGACCTGCGGATGATCGCTGAACAGATTGGCGATCAGCGGGGCAAGCAGCCAGGTCAGGCCATAGATGGCGAGCTGGAACAGCAACGCAAAACCCATGCAGCTTTGCAGCGCCGCTTTAGCGCGGGCCGGATTGCCTGCGCCGCAGTTTTGCGAGATGAAAGGGGCCAGTACAGAGGCAAGGGCCATCATCACGATCAGCAGCAGCGCCTCGACCCGTGATGCGGCGCCGTAAGCGGCCACCATTTCAGTACCCAGACCCGCAAAAATCATCATCAGCACCGCATTGGCCAGGGGGTTGAGCATATTGGTAAAAGAGGCGGGGACGGCAACATGGAGCAGCGCCCGCCAGTGGGTCAGCAACCGTGCTCGCGGCGAGAGGCGCCACAACAGCAAGCCTTCCCGATGACGCAGGATATAGAGGCTGACCAGCATCGCCATCAACCAGGAGATAGAGGTCGCGATGGCGGCCCCGCGGATCCCCCATTCGGGAAAGGGACCGATACCGAAGATCAACAGAGGATCCAGCACCCCGTTGACCAGCCCGGCTACGGCCATCACCAGACTGGGGGTTTTGGTATCGCCGGTCGCCCGGATGGCGGCATTGCCCACCATGGGCAGCACCAGCATGGGGACGGTGAGATACCAGATCAGCATGTAGTCATGGATGAGAGAGATAAGCTCGGCACTGGCCCCCAACAGGGTAAATAGAGGCTTGATGGTGAGCGCGCCCCCCGCGGAGAGCAGGGCCACCATGATCACCGCCAGAAACAGACTGTCGGTGGCGAGATGGGCCGCCTCATCGTGTTTGCCCTGCCCCAGGGTATGACCGATCACCGCTGACAATCCGGCGCCCAATCCCATCGCCAGCGAGGTAACCACAAAAGTGACCGGAAAGGTAAAACTGATGGCAGCCAGAGCTTCGGTTCCCAGCATACCGATAAAAAAGGTATCGACCAGGTTGAAGGCCAGAATGGCGATGATGCCGAAGATCATGGGGCCCGTCATCTGGCGCAGTACGACCGGGATAGGGGCTGTCAGCATGGGGTTGGTGCGGGTCAAGGGCTCGTCTCTACAGCTGGCTCTGAAGGTTCTGGCATGGAAACCGGGCGGCTTGAACCGACCTTGCCCCAGGGGCGGACATGGGGGAACCATCGAAGATGTTTATAGTACGTGAAAAATTTTTTTTTGTATTTGCCCTTGAAGGGTTAGCAACTCTGCCCCACATCAGGGACATATCTAATTTGGCCTGGAACGGCCATTCCTCAAAGCAACAATGAGACTCATTTTGGGAGAGTTATCGATGAAAATTCGTCCACTGCACGACCGCGTCATCATCAAGCGCATCGAAGCTGAAGCCAAATCTGCCGGCGGTATCGTCTTGACTGGTACTGCGGCCCAGAAATCCACCCGCGGTGAAGTGCTTGCCGTGGGGACTGGCCGCATCCTGGATAATGGCGAAGTCAAAGCGCTGGCCGTGAAGGTTGGTGACAAGGTTATCTTCAACGAAGGCTACGGTGTCAAGACCGAGAAGCTGGATGGTCAGGACGTCCTGATCCTCTCCGAAACCGACATTCTGGCGATTGTCGAAGAGTAATCCATCCTCCTTTTCCCCGAATTGATTTAAGGATTGAAGAAAAATGGCAGCTAAAGACGTTAAGTTTGGTAACGAAGCCCGCATCAAGATGCTGGAAGGCGTAAACATCCTGGCTGATGCCGTCAAGGTGACTCTGGGCCCGAAAGGCCGCAACGTGGTGCTGGACAAGTCCTTCGGCGCCCCAACCATCACTAAAGATGGTGTGTCTGTTGCGCGCGAAATCGAGCTGGAAGACAAGTTCCAGAACATGGGCGCCCAGATGGTCAAGGAAGTGGCTTCCAAGGCCAACGATGCCGCCGGTGACGGTACCACTACTGCAACCGTTCTGGCTCAGGCGATCGTCAACGAAGGTCTGAAAGCCGTTGCCGCCGGTATGAACCCGATGGATCTGAAGCGCGGTATCGACAAGGCCGTGGTGGCTGCTGTTGCCGAGCTGCAAGCGCTGTCCCAGCCGTGTGCTGACAGCAATGCCATCGCTCAGGTGGGCACCATCTCCGCCAACTCCGACGAGAAAGTGGGCAAGCTGATTGCTGAAGCCATGGACAAAGTGGGTCGCGATGGCGTCATCACCGTTGAAGATGGTCAAGGTCTGGAAGACGAGCTGGCGGTTGTCGAAGGTATGCAGTTCGACCGCGGCTACCTGTCCCCCTACTTCATCAACAAGCAAGAGACCGGTTCTGTCGAGCTGGACGACCCGTTCATCCTGCTGGTTGACAAGAAAGTCTCCAACATCCGCGAAATGCTGCCGGTGCTGGAAGGTGTTGCCAAAGCGGGCAAGCCGCTGCTGATCGTTGCCGAAGACGTGGAAGGCGAAGCGCTGGCGACCCTGGTGGTCAACACCATGCGCGGTATCGTGAAAGTGGCTGCCGTCAAGGCGCCGGGCTTCGGTGACCGCCGCAAGGCCATGCTGCAGGATATCGCCGTACTGACTGGCGGTACCGTGATCTCTGAAGAAGTGGGCATGGAGCTGGAAAAAGCGACGCTGGAAGATCTGGGTCGTGCCAAGCGCATCGTCATCACCAAAGAGAACACCACCATCATCGATGGCGTGGGCGATGCCGGTGTGATCGAAGGCCGTGTTGCTCAGATCCGTCAGCAGATCGAAGAGACCTCTTCCGATTACGACCGAGAGAAGCTGCAAGAGCGCGTAGCCAAGCTGGCTGGCGGTGTTGCCGTGATCAAGGTTGGCGCTGCCACCGAAGTCGAGATGAAAGAGAAGAAAGCACGCGTGGAAGATGCCCTGCACGCTACCCGCGCCGCCGTTGAAGAAGGTGTGGTTGCCGGAGGTGGTGTGGCGCTGGTGCGCGTCGCTGCCAAGCTGACAAGCCTGCGTGGTGACAACGAAGATCAGAACGTGGGTATCAAGGTTGCCCTGCGCGCCATGGAAGCTCCGCTGCGCCAAATCGTCATCAACGCCGGTGAAGAAGCCTCCGTCATTGCCAACGCAGTGAAGAACGGCGAAGGCAACTTCGGTTACAACGCTTACAGCGAACAGTATGGCGACATGCTGGCCATGGGCATCCTGGATCCGACCAAGGTAACCCGCTCCGCCCTGCAGTTTGCCTCTTCCATCGCCGGTTTGATGATCACCACTGAGTGCATGGTCACCGAACTGCCGAAGAAAGATACCCCTGCCATGCCTGACATGGGCGGCATGGGTGGCATGGGCATGATGTAATCATCCCCCTTGCTCTGTTTGAGAAACGGCTCGCTCAAGGCGAGCCGTTTTTATATCTGGCTAAAATGAGTCTGTTGAGACAGCAAATTTGGGGGCGATATGAAAATGTTTGGTTGGCTGACGCTACTGTGTTCATTGGTCATCATGCCGGTGATGGCTGCTGAGGCGCTGACCGGGCCGGTGATCCTGAAAGTCGGTGGCAACATCAGTTCGACGGATGACGTTGATGGCAAGGTATTGTTTGATCTGGCCAAACTGCAGGCTCTGCCGCAACATGAGATAGTGACCGGCAACCCGTGGGTGGATAAGCCGCACACCTACAGAGGCCCAAAACTGGCCGATGTATTGGCTGCAGTCGGTGCGGATGGCAAGACCATTACGTTGACGGCACTGAACAGTTTCCAGATCCGCATTGAATGGGACAAGGTTGCCAAATACGAGCCCATCCTCGCATGGGAAGACAATGGCGCTGTCATGCGGGTGCGTGACAAGGGGCCGCTCTGGTTTATGCTGCCTCTTGATCAATATCCGGAATTGAAGCGATCCGAATATACCGACATGATGATCTGGCAACTTGATTTGATAGATATTCAGCACTGATAAAAACTGCAGGGGAGCATGGGGTGAAAG
>CP101033.1:3650000-3672500 GCA_041319085.1 Aeromonas veronii
AGCCCATCGTCATCGGCGCCAACTCCAACATCCAGGATGGCGTGGTGATCCACTCCAAATCCGGCGCCGCCGTCACCATCGGCGAGTACACCTCCATTGCCCACCGCTCCATCGTCCACGGGCCGTGCGAAGTAGGTAACCGGGTCTTTATCGGTTTCAACAGCGTACTGTTCAACTGCCATATCGGTGACGGCGCCGTGGTGCGTCACAACTCGGTGATCGATGGCTGCGACCTGCCACCGGAGTTCTACGTTCCCTCCACCACCCGCATCAACCAGCAGAGCGATCTGACCCATATCCCGCGGGTCTCGGTGGATGCCACCGAGTTCTCCGAGGACGTCGCTCACACCAATATCGATCTGGTCAAAGGGTACAAGGCGCTCGCCAACGAGTTCTGATCCCCTTCTTTATTACCAGACAACAAAACGGGCGCCGAGGCGCCCGTTGCTATTGATATCTCTGCTTATATCTACGCAGTTCAGGAACACTTCTTCAGTCTGATATGCCAGTTTGCACCGGATTGCACCTGATGCTTGGCGGCGAAGCTATCCATGTTCAGCGCTACCGACACCTGCAGCAGGCTATTGAGGTAGACCAGCGGCTGCCCTTCTGGCACATCGCCAAAGCTGCTGACGTAGGGGGCCTTGCCGTCATATTTGACCGCGGAGCCTTCGCTGATCTTGATGCAGGCGGTATCTCCCTTGTTGATCCCTGCCTTGGTCAGCAGCGCATCGTCGATATTGGTCCAGACGTTGCCGTACTGCACATCGAGGATCGGGATGGTGCCCTTGAGGGTGCCATCCTTCTCGGCTACCGCAGCCTGATAGGGGATCTTCACCACCTTGGCAGGCAGTTTCGGGCCCACCTGCTCGTAAGTGATGGCGCCGGAGGCGAGCCGGGCGCCGGTGTAGGCATAGACGTCACGACCATGGAAGGTGTAGGACTTCTCGGAGCCCTTGAGGCGATTGGTCTTCTCGTCGATCTGGCGCACGGTGTCGATGCCGAAGTGCTCCGCAACCAGAGTCAGGGTGCCGTTGTCCGGGGTGACGATGTAGTGGCCGCTCTTGGTCTTGAGCACCACCGACTTGCGATCGGTGCCGACACCCGGATCCACCACGCTGACGAACACGGTGCCCTTGGGCCAGTACTGCAGGGTCTGATAGAGGCGGTAGGAGGCTTCCCAGATGTTGTAGGCCGGGATCTCGTGGGTCAGGTCATAGAGCGGCAGGGTGCGATCCACCCCGAAGGCAACCCCCTTCATGGCCGACACGGCGCCATCTTTAAGGCCAAAGTCGGTCTGGATCACTAGCGCTTCGTTGGCAACGGCGATGCCACTGGCCAGCATGAGGGCGAGCGCGATAGTGCGGGGAGCGGTGTGAATATCCATATCTCAACTCCTGAATCATCTGAGGATTACAAAACAAAAATAGCCATTTAGACATCCAGACTGCCACTGATAGATTTTTTTGCAAGAAATTTGCAACAAAGTGAGGGGAGATTCGCAGAAAATATGCTCGCCAAACGGCGGCGGCGGGGGTATCAAAGGCAGAATAAGAAAACGTTTGCAATACAGGAGCTCAGCACCATGACACAACCCGTACTGGAGATGATGACCCTACTACTGGTGATTGGTGAACAGAGCAGTCAGGTCTGGCTGAGCCAGCCAGATGCGGCCCCGTCACACTACCCGCTGGCCTTTGGCACCCACGCCATCCAGCCCGGGCCGTTTCGCAACGCGCCCCCCACCCCACTCGAACTGGAGCGAGCCATCATGGTGGTGGAGGATGAGCTAATGCGCATCGCCCCACATATCCCGCCCGGCTTGCAGCTGACCCTGCGCAGCCAGCCATCACTGGCCGAAGTGCTGGGGGACAACCAGCTCGACCGGGATCTGGTGGAGCAGGCGTTCGGCCAACTGGCCGCCATGGCGGAAGGGGATCCCCTCGCCGCCAGCCAGTTGCCCCGTGACGAGCACGTTGCCGCCGTGCTGCTGATCGTCAGGGAGTGGCTGCACCATCTGGCCAGCGAGAGCGTGCTGATCGTGGAGTAGGATCATGACTGCCGCCCCGTTTACAACCCATTGGCGGTAACACGGTATAACGGTGATGGGCGGATGTCACCGGTCATTCACGACATGCCAAACCGGACGCTGCGCCCCTTGCCCATAACCAACTTCTGCCGATCCCCCTGCTTCTGTTACCATCGCCGCCACGATGATCGTCGTGGCCGCTGGCCGCGATAACCCCACACTGGTGCCCACTATGTCCATTGTCTCCTTTGCCGACCTGGCCCTCTCCCCCCGTCTGCAGCAGACCCTGGGCGAACTCGGCTATGCCACCCCCACCCCCATTCAGGCTCGCGCCATCCCGGTCATTCTGGCGGGGCGGGATCTGATGGCGGGGGCCCAGACCGGCACCGGCAAGACCGCTGCCTTTGTGCTGCCGCTGCTGCAGCAACTGATGCAACACCCGGTGAGCGACACCGCCCGCCCCATCCGCGCGCTGGTACTGGTACCAACCCGCGAGCTGGCGGTGCAGGTCGCCGAGAGTGTAGCGCGCTACGGTCTGGGTACCGGTCTCACCAGCACGCTGGTGTACGGCGGGGTGAGTATCGCGGCGCAGGTGGAGGCGTTGAAAAACGGGGTGGATCTGCTTATCGCCACCCCGGGCCGCCTGCTCGATCATCTGCGTCAGGGGGCACTTAGTCTGGCTGCGCTGCGCCATCTGGTGTTTGACGAGGCGGATCGGATGCTCGACATGGGCTTTATGGACGAGATCAAAGCACTGCTGAAACAGATCCCGGCGGATCGCCAGACCCTGCTCTTCTCCGCCACCTGCGATGACAACCTGTTTGCCCTCTGCAAGGTACTGCTGCGCGACCCGGAGCTGATTGAAGTAGCACCACGCAACACCACGGCGGCCGAGGTGGAGCAGCGGGTCTACGCGGTGGATAGCGATCGCAAGCTGGCGCTGGTCGAACACATGCTGAAAGTGAAAGGGTGGGCACCCGCGCTTATCTTCAGCCGCACCCGCCAGGGGGCCGACAAGCTGGCCCAGCAGCTCGGCAAATCGAGCATCAATGCGCTCGCCTTCCACGGCGACCTGTCACAAAGCGCACGGGAAAACGTGCTGCTGGCGTTTCGCGCCGGCACTCTGCAGGCACTGGTGGCCACCGACGTGGCGGCCCGCGGCCTCGATATCAGCGAGCTCAACTATGTTATTAACCTCGAATTCCCGTTTGTGGCCGAGGATTACGTCCACCGCATCGGTCGCACCGGCCGGGCGGGCAACAAGGGGCTCGCCATCACATTGTTCAGCCCGGAAGATGCGCCGCTGTTGGAGAAGGTGGAAGCGGTGCTCGACACTCGCCTGCCCCAGCAGTGGTTCCCGGGCTTTGAGCCGGATCTGACCCGCGTTGAGCCCGAGCCGCGCCGCAACAGCAAGGCGGCCCAGAAGCAACGCGCCAGAAAGCAGGCGCTCTCTGGCAACAAGGGTGGCAAAGGCAAACACTAAGCCACCCTTGGAGCGGTCATCTGCAAGTGATTGTATTTAATACGCACACCGCCTTGCCCCCTCAAATAATCATCACCACAAGACGACCTCAGCACATTGCCGCCATGATGGCGGGTCTGGCAGGGTACGGAGCCAACGCCTCAATCAGAGACAGGGAACCTAATGCCGAGCCTCAGGTTTGCTCGTTGCTGCCGCTCTGGGTGGATGAGCGACGCCCGATGGCGGGCAGCATCCGGGTGACCAGATTGCTGCGCTGACACCAGGAGGTGAACACGATGGCCAGCAGATGCAGGCCAATCAGCCCCTGCAGCGCCACCACGCACCCCTCATGCCACTCGTCAGCCCCGAGTTCAAAACCCATCTCGGTATTTTGAAACCAGCCGCTGCCAGCTGTGGCCAGCACCACCAGCCAAAGCGCCCACACGGCCAGCTTGCCACTGCCGTGATGACCCGGGGCCGGAGGTTGCCGCTCACGCATCTCGCGCGCCTGCTGGCGAAAATCCTCACCGCTGGGTATGAGGGCACCAAGGCGGGCGTAGCCACGGGCAAAGGTGAGCCCCCACAACAGGCGCAGGGTAATAAGGGCAATCGCGCCGTAACCCAACCACTCGTGCCACTCCTCCCCCGCTTCGTTAACCCAGAGGTTGCCGATGCAAACAGCAGCAACTCCCCAGTGGGTCAAGCGAACCAGCGGATCCCAGCGAAAGGGATCACCCTTTTTGCTTGGCATATTTGTGGTACTCCTTCTTCAGGTCGTTGACCTTGGCCAGATGTTCGCGCGCCTTGGCCTCATCACCCGCCTTGAGTGCGGCCAGGCTGGCGTCCAGCTCGCTTTGTACCTCATTCATCCCTTCAAGGAATTTCTCTTTCTTGGCGGCTGGCATGTTCTTCTGCTTGGCCACGTCCAGCTGGGCTTTCATCTCGTTGATGTACTTCTCCATGGTGGCTGCATCATCAGCCTTGACGGCCTGCTTGTAGTTGAAGCCAATCTTCTTCATCGGCTGTTCCAGATCACCCGCCACGGCAGGCAGGGTCATCAGGCCAAACATCAGGGGCAGCAGCAGGGGGCGGACGGTTTTCAACATGGGATTTCCTTATATAACGACATGCTCGAATAGTTAGGGGTACTTATGAATCCAAACAAGAATTCATCACCAGCATGATGCCATGACTCATGGTGAAACGTTTGTGAAAAATGCTGTTCTTTGTGGCCAATAGTGACAGATATGCCGCGTTTGTTTGCGCTTGGTAACTGATTGAACGCCGGTGACGCGTGGCAAGAGGATGGTTGAAAGCGGTAAACAGGGACAAAAAACCCCGCCGTAGCCTGTCTCTTATACACAAATCCCCAAGCATCGCTTGGGGATTTTTTTGAACCTTTTCCCTTCTCCGTGATCTGACTCTTTTGCCATCCCTTATCACGGCTCTAATATGCATCTCACCCAACTCGAACAATGGGCATTCGACCAGTTTGGCCATGCCAATCTCAAGGACCCCAGACGCACTGAACGTCTCGTCAAACTCGCCACCGCCCTTGCTCAACAACCCGGAGATTGCGTGTCACAACTTCCCCTCTCACCCGCCGACATGGAAGGCTCATATCGCTTTATTCGCAACCACCATGTCAATGCCGATGCCATTGCTGATGCAGGCTTTGCCACCACCGCAGCCCTAGCCAGGGACTACGACCTGTTGCTGGCACTGGAAGATACCACGGCCCTGACCTTCAACCATGCCAGCGTCCATGATGAGCTGGGGCACACCAATCAAGGCAGTAGTCGCGCTCTGCTGGCTCACTCCGTCTTGTTGTTTGCTCCGCATAAATCGCAGGTGGTCGGCATGATTGCACAGCGTATCTGGACCCGTGATGTCAGCAAGCGGGGAGAGAGCCACCGGCATGCCACCCGGCCTTACAAGGAGAAAGAGAGTCGCAAGTGGGAGGAGGCATCCGTGGCCTTTGCCGCCCGTCTCGGCACTCAGATGGCCAACGTTATCTCGGTCTGTGACCGGGAAGCGGATATCTACGAATATCTGCATTACAAGCAGAGCAACCAACAACGCTTTGTGGTGCGCTCGATGCAAAGTCGCTGTATCGAAGAGCATGACCACAAGCTCTACGACTATGCCCGGCAGTGCCACTCTGCCGGCACCAAGGTCGTCAAAATACCGCAGCGGGGCGGCAGAAAAGCCAGAGAGGCCGTGCTCGACATCAAGTTTACCAAAGTCACCCTAAAGGCTCCGGCCAACAAGCGTAACGAGCCGGATATCCCGCTCTACTACGTGGGATGCATTGAGCAGGGCGATGCCTCTGACCGGCTGGAGTGGCACCTGCTGACTAGTGAGGCCGTGACCGACGATGCACAGGCCCGCAAGGTTATCGGCTATTACGAGCGGCGCTGGCTTATCGAGGATTATCACAAGGTCTGGAAGAGTGCCGGCACTCGGGTAGAAACCTTAAGGATGCAGAGCATGGATAACCTGAAGCGGATGTGCGTCATCTTGTCGTTTATCGCGGTGCGTCTGTTGCAATTGAGGTTTATCAACGAGGAGTCATCGGCACAGAATCAAAGCTGCGAAACGGTGATAGGCCCGACGGGGTGGAAGCTGCTTTGGCGAAAGGTAGAGAAAACGCCGTTGCCAACCAAGGTGCCGGATATGAGATGGGCGTACCGGAGCCTGGCCAAGCTGGGGGGCTGGAAGGACACTAAACGAACGGGGCGGGCTTCAATAGCGGCATTATGGGAGGGCTGGTTTCGACTCCAGACCCTCCTGGAAGGCTACGAACTGGCGCAGTCTCTTGAGCACCAATAGTTGTGATCAAGAGACAGGCCGTAGCGGGGTCTGGATCAGCTGGCCAATGGCTTGCGTCAGTTACTCCTGTTCGCGAGCAATGGCGCGCCAGCCAATATCCTTGCGGTAGAAGACGCCATCCCACTTGATGCGGCCAGCGAGCTGATAGGCACGCTGCTGGGCTTCTGCCACCGTATGGCCGAGGGCGGTGGCGCACAGCACACGGCCGCCAGCGGTCAGGCTGGTATCACCCTCCAGACGGGTACCGGCATGGAACACCTTCTCACCCGCCACCTCATCCACCGGTAAGCCGCTGATGGGGTGATTGGTACTGTAATCGCCGGGATAGCCTCCCGCCGCCAACACCACTCCGATAGCGGCGCGGGGATCATAGATGGCCTCTTTCTGATCCAGCTTGCCTGCGCAAGCGGCCAGGCAGAGCTCCACCAGATCGGACTGCATCCGCAGCATGATGGGCTGGGTCTCGGGATCGCCAAAGCGGCAGTTGAACTCGATCACCTTGGGATTGCCTGCACCATCGATCATCAGACCGGCGTAGAGGAAACCGGTGTAGACATTGCCTTCGGCCGCCATGCCGCGCACGGTCGGCATGATCACCTGCTCCATCACCTTCTGATGTACCTCGGCGGTCACCACAGGCGCCGGCGAGTAAGCCCCCATACCGCCGGTGTTGAGGCCGGTATCACCGTCGCCAACGCGCTTGTGATCCTGACTGGTGGCCATCGGCAGCACGTGCTCGCCATCGACCATGACGATGAAGCTCGCCTCTTCACCCTCCAGAAACTCCTCAATCACCACCCGGGAGCCCGCTTCGCCAAAGGCATTGCCGGAGAGCATGTCGCGCACCGCGTCTTCCGCTTCCTGCAAAGTCATGGCGACAATCACCCCCTTGCCCGCCGCCAGACCATCGGCCTTGATGACGATGGGGGCGCCCTTCTCGCGCAGGTAGGCGAGCGCAGGCTCCACTTCGGTGAAGTTCTGGTACTCGGCAGTCGGGATGGCGTGACGGGCCAGGAAATCCTTGGTGAAAGCCTTGGAGCCTTCCAGCTGGGCAGCGGCAGCGGTCGGGCCAAAGATCGGCTGACCGGCGGCACGGAAGGCATCCACCACCCCTTTCACCAGCGGCGCTTCCGGCCCGACGATGGTGAGGCCAATCTGCTTCTCTTTGGCAAAGGCCAGCAGCCCCTCGACATCGGTCGCCTCGATGGCGACGTTCTCGACACCCGGCTCAAGCTGGGTGCCCGCATTGCCCGGCGCCACAAAAACGTGGCGCACCAGCGGGGAGTGTTTGGCCTTCCAGGCCAGAGCGTGTTCGCGGCCACCATTGCCAATGATCAGTACTTTCATCGTATCGCTCGCTTCTATTTGTGGTCACTGGACGGCCACCCGGGCCGTCAGTCAGTGGAAATAGTCAGTTGAAAAGAGACAACAAAAGGGCCGCCATCGGCAGCCCCTGACCCATCAATGACGGAAATGGCGCATGTTGGTGAACACCATGCACATGCCGTGCTCGTCGGCGGCGTCAATTACCTCCTGATCGCGCATCGAGCCACCCGGCTGGATCACGCAGGAGATACCGGCCTGAGCGGCAGCATCGATACCGTCGCGGAACGGGAAGAAGGCATCGGAGGCCATCACGGAGCCCGCCACGGTCAGTCCTTCGTCCGCAGCCTTGATACCGGCGATTTTGGCGGAGTAGACGCGGCTCATCTGGCCGGCGCCGACGCCGATGGTCTGGCCATCTTTGGCGTAGACGATGGCATTGGATTTGACGAACTTGGCCACTTTCCAGCAGAACAGCAGATCTTGCAGCTCTGCCTCGGTCGGCTGGCGCTTGCTGACCACGGTGAGATCTCCCAGAGTCACCATGCCGAGATCCCGCTCCTGCACCAGCAGGCCGCCGTTAACGCGCTTGAGGTCAAAACCCTGCGCCGGTGCCGTCCACTGACCGCATTCGAGCAGACGCACGTTCTGCTTGGCAGCGACCGCGTCGCGGGCCTCTTGGCTGACGGTCGGGGCAATGATCACTTCGACAAACTGGCGGGCCACGATGGCTGCGGCAGTGGCGCCATCCAGCTCGCGGTTGAAAGCGATGATGCCGCCGAAAGCAGAGGTGGGGTCGGTCTGGTAGGCACGATCGTAGGCACTCAGCAGGTCGTCACCGATGGCCACGCCGCAGGGGTTGGCATGCTTGACGATGACGCAGGCCGGTTCGCTGAACTCCTTCACACACTCCAGCGCCGCGTCGGTATCGGCGATGTTGTTGTAGGAGAGCGCCTTGCCCTGCAGCTGGGTCGCGCTGGAGACGGAACCCGGTGCGGCATGCTCTTCGGCGTAGAAGGCGGCAGCCTGATGGCTGTTCTCGCCGTAACGCATGTCCTGCTTCTTGATGAACTGGCTGTTGAAGGTGCGCGGGAAGCGGGACTCCTCGTCACCCTCCTTGTTGTCACCGTAGGAAGGAACCATGGTACCGAAGTAGTTGGCGATCATGCCGTCGTAGGCAGCAGTGTGCTCGAAGGCGGCGATGGCCAGATCGAAACGGGTCGCCAGTTTCAGGCTGTTGCCGTTGGCATCCATTTCGCGAATAACCCGATCATAGTCGGCAGCTTTGACGACGATAGCGACATCTTTATGGTTTTTGGCGGCAGAACGCACCATGGTCGGGCCGCCGATGTCGATGTTCTCGACTGCATCGGCCAGGGTGCAGCCCGCTTTGGCCACGGTGGCAGCAAAGGGGTAGAGGTTGACGACAACCATGTCGATGGGGGAGATAGCGTGCAGGGCCATGATGGCGTCATCCTGATCCCGACGGCCGAGGATGCCGCCATGAACCTTGGGATGCAGGGTCTTGACCCGGCCATCCATCATTTCAGGGAAACCCGTGTAGTCGGAGACCTCGGTCACCGGCAGACCCGCCTCGCCAAGCAGCTTGGCGGTACCGCCCGTGGAGAGCAGGGCAACACCACGCTCGTTGAGTGCCTTGGCAAATTCCAGAATGCCAGTTTTGTCAGACACACTCAGCAGTGCACGGCGAATGGGTCGAGCTTGTTCCATCACACTATCGTCCTCAACATAACGGGGACCGTTCCATGGGAGGCGAGGCTCAACACAGAGAGTCCCCAAATAAATGGAAGTGGGGGATTTCGCAAACCACTCTCACCCCGACATCCGGCAAAAGCGTTTTAGGAAATGCCCGCTTGGTGCGGCGCTCTGTTATGGGCGCGTATTCTACACAAAAAATGTGACCTGTGGTGGATTTTTTGAAACAGCAAAGCCTTATTTGGCGCGGCGTTAAACGTTTTCCACTTGATTTTCTCGAAACGTTTGCACTTTCAGTGTTTTATGGGAAAAAGGGTCGCCAGGAGATGTTTCTCTGCCCCTTTTATGCCCTTGGCTGGCAATCCATGGGCAAAGGGGTGATAGTGGATTCCGGTTTTTGTGGCGGCATACATTCAAGGGGAGAAAAGGGCATGTATCGGATCGGTGAACTGGCCAAGGCGTGCGGGGTCAAGGCAGATACCCTGCGTTTTTACGAGAAGAACGGGCTTATCTCACCGGGGATCCGCAACGAATCCGGCTACCGTCTCTACAGCGAACAGGACAAACGGCGGCTGGAGTTCATCATTCGCGCCAAGTCGGTGGGATTCTCGCTGGCCGATATCGGCGAGCTGCTCGACCTCGATACCAACAAGGCCAAAGTCACCTGTCAGGAGGTGAAAGCGGTGGCCGACACCAAGCTGGCCCAGGTGGAGCAGAAGCTCATCGAGCTGACCCGCTTTCGCGACAACCTGCGCGAGCTCTCCAATATCTGCTGCGGCGGCCCCCGCTCGGCGGAGCACTGCGCCATCCTCGAGACGCTGGAATCTGGTGCCCCGGCCCATCACGAGCATCATAGCCACGACCAGCATGACACTGTTCACGGCTGACGTGGTGTGGCTAAATCAATGTGCCTAGCTCAGTGTGACTGACTCGGCACGCCCGACGCATTGCTCCGGCGGCGATTTGGTGACAAAATCGCCGCGTTTTTAACCGGTGCCAGTGCATCCGGTTGCCGGGCGCTAGCCTGAACAGGCGCCCGTCGCGAAAACCGCTATCCAGACACAAGAATCAACACACCAAGAGAAAAGAAGAGGAGCCATCATGGCCAAGATCCGGGTCGACCAACCCGCCCTCCCCCGTGAGGAGCATGCGCAAGGGGGCAGCTATGCCCATCAGCGCGGCGAGATAAAAGATAACCATCTGCACGCCCTGCTCTCCGATCCGCTGTTTCGCAGCCGGGTCGAGCGCAACAAGAAGGGCAAGGGGAGTTACCAGCGCAAGGCCAAATTTGGCAAGCGGTGGGAGCCCGGCCAACAGCAGATGATCAGCATCTGCTACTGAGCGGGTTTCTACCGACCATAAACAATCAGGGCGCCAATGGCGCCCTGATTGTTATCTCGAAACACGGTTCGCCAAAACTGGCTTCCGAGCAGTGCATAAACCTTGATCACGGCTTCACAGCAAGATCGTGAACCCGTTTTCACTCATCCATAAACAGCTCAAGCAGCACGTTAAGGTAGCGATGGCCGAGGGAGGTAAGCTGCCAGCTCTCCCCCAAATCCGCGATCAGCTCCTTGCTTTGGGCGATGGCGAGCACCGTCTCTACCCTTTCCAGCGGCAAGCCGGTATAGGCCTCGAACTCCGCCTTGGGGGCCGGTTCAAACAGGCGGAAGCGATTCATGAAGTACTCGAGCGGCAGATCGTCCGCCGTCACCTGCCACTGCTCGTCCAGATAGGGGCGACTCTTGTCCAGATACCCTTTCGGATGCTTCACCTTGGCGGTGCGCAGGATCTGTTGGTTCGCGAGATCAGTCACCTTGCCGTGGGCGCCACAGCCAATCCCCAGATAGTCGCCGAAGCGCCAGTAGTTGAGGTTGTGATGGCACTGGTAGCCCTCTTTGGCATAAGCCGAGATCTCGTACTGGCGATAACCGCTGGCGGTCAGCATAGCGTGGCCCTGCTCGTAGATATCCCACAGGGTGTCATCTTCCGGCAGTTTGGGCGGCTTGGAGGCAAACGCCGTGTTCGGCTCTATGGTGAGCTGATACCAGGAGAGGTGCGGCGGGGCGCAGTCGATAGCCTGCTGCAGGTCATAAAGGGCATCATCCAGACTCTGATCCGGCAGACCGTGCATCAGATCCAGATTGAAGGTCGGCAGCGCAATGGCGTGGGCCAGTGCAGCCGCCTTGCGCGCCTCTTCCGGGCCGTGAATACGGCCGAGGCGGGTCAGCTTCTCCTGCTGGAAGCTCTGCACCCCGATGGAGATACGGTTGATGCCGGCGCGTTGGAAACCGGCGAACTTGTCCGCCTCTACTGTGCCCGGGTTGGCCTCCATGGTGATCTCGCAATCTGCGGTGAGCGGAATGCGGGCCCGCACCCCGTCCAGCAAGGCTTGCATCGCCTCCACCGTCAACAGGCTGGGGGTGCCGCCGCCGATAAAGATCGAGGAGAGCGGCCGCCCCTGCGCCCACTTCAGATCCTGATCCAGATCCTCCAGCAGGGCGGCGACATATTCGAGGTGAGGCAACTCCCCCTTCTGGGCATGGGAGTTGAAGTCACAGTAAGGGCACTTCTGGACGCACCAGGGCACATGAATATACAGAGAGAGCGGCGGCAGTTGCAGCATGGGGCTTCCAATAAAACGGGGGCTCAAGGCCCCCATTGTAGATGACTATGTGTAATTGACCGTGTGTAACCAACAAGGTGGTGAAGTGACTCAGTGCGCCGCAGCCAGCGCAGCTTTTAACTTGGCCAGCGCCTGACCGCGATGGCTCAGCTGGTTTTTCAGCTCGGCGGGCATCTGGGCGGCGGTGCAGTCGTGATCCGGCACGAAGAAGACAGGGTCATAGCCGAACCCGTGCTGACCGCGCGGCTCGTCGATGATCATCCCTTCCCAGCTCGCCTGACAGATGATGGGGGTGGGATCGTCGGCGTGGCGCATATAGACCAGCACACACCAGAAGCGGGCGCTCTTCAGGTACTCGGGGGCACCTTGCAGCTCGCCGAGCAGCTTCTCGATGTTGGCCTTGTCACCAGCATCCACACCGGCAAAGCGGGCTGAGTAAACGCCGGGGCGGCCGTGCAGCAGGTCCACTTCCAGACCGGAGTCATCGGCCACGGCGGGCAGACCGGTAATGCGGGCGGCATGGCGGGCCTTGATGATGGCATTCTCGACGAAGGTGGTGCCGGTCTCGTCAGCATCGGAGACTGCAAACTCGCTCTGTGGGATCACCTGGATCTTCATATCGGCCAGCATGGCGGCCAATTCCTTCACCTTTTTCTGGTTACCTGTTGCCAGGACAAGCTTGTTCATCGAGCACCTCCGCAAAAATAATCTGCGCATTCTATGCGCCGCACGCGTTTAGTAAAAGCGCCAATTACACCCGCTGTGCTGGGGTTGCGGGGGATTTTAAACCATCGAATAACCAGCTTTTTAATACATGTTTCCATAATGGAATAACTAAAGTGATTAAATACCATTTCTATTCATTACTGTGAGTCAGTAGACTCGCGCCCCAATTCATTAACCTGGCTGACTAAAGAGGTGACAGATGCCATTGATACTTTTGCTCGTACTACTGGTGCTGTTCAGTCCTCTGGCTATCGACATCTACCTGCCCGCCATTCCGCAGATGGCCGAGCAGCTGGGCGCCGAAGTAACCCTGATGCAGGGCACCATCACCTGGTTCCTGTTCAGCATGGGACTGGGGCAACTGCTTGTTGGCCCGCTGGCCGATCGCTACGGTCGCAAGCCCATCGCGCTGGGCGGCGTGCTGCTCTATGGCCTGAGCGCGCTGGGGGCCGGTTTTGCCACCAGCCTCGGCGAATTGATGCTGGCGCGGGTGCTGCAGGGCTTTGGCGCCTGCGCCACCTCGGTCGCCGCCTTCTCGGTGGTACGTGACAGCTACGGCCCGAAAAAGAGCGGTCAGATGATCTCCTACCTCAATGGCGCCATCTGCTTTATTCCGGCGCTGGCCCCGCTGCTCGGTGGCTGGCTCACCGCCAAGGCGGGCTGGTCTGCCAACTTCTGGTTTATGGCCGGTTATGCGCTCATCGTCGGTAGCTGGCTGATGTGGCGGATGCCAGAGACCCGCCCGGAGGCGACCCGCAGCGAAGGAGCCCTCATCAGCTGGTCTCGCTACAGCCCGGTGCTGCGCTCCCCCAGCTTCCTGTTCAACGCGGCGCTGTGCATGCTGGCGATGGCGGTGATCCTCGCTTATGTCACTGCCGCACCGGTGCAGCTGATGGTGAAATTGGGGCTGGATATGAGCGGCTTTAGCTACTGGTTTACCGCCAACGCCGCGCTCAACATTCTGGCCTGCTTTATGGCGCCGCGCTTTATCGCCAAGGTGGGGCCTAGACGCACCTTGCGCATCGGCCTGCTGGTGTTGATGCTCTCTGCCATCGCCCTGACGCTGGCGATGCACATCGAACATCCGCTGGCGATGATGGGGCCGGTGTTCCTCTCCAGCATCGGCTTTGCCATGATCCTGGGCTCGGCCGCCGGGATGGCGCTGGCACCGTTCGGCCACTGCGCCGGTACCGCCGCCGCCCTGCTCGGCCTGTTCCAGATGAGCGGCTCCGGCGCTCTGGTTGGCCTGACCGGCGCCCTGATGCACGACCCGCTCAGCCAGCTGGCGCTGCATATGTGGCTACTGCTGCCGCCCCTGTTGATGCTGATGACCCGGCGCGGACGCCGCTTGTGTTTGCAATAAATCCTGTGCTCTGATGGGCACACTCAGGGGGCCATCGGCCCCCTTCTCGTTTGTATCGCCTTTACAGCACATGGCCATCCGGCAGAGAGCCTGCGATGGCAACCCCACTCACTCGATGTCAGCGGAGAACTCCCGATGAGCCACACTCTCAACGCAGCCCTGGTGGGCTATGGCTTTGCAGGCAAGACCTTCCACGCCCCCTTCCTCTCCACCACGCCGGGCTTGTCCCTGAGTTGGGTGGTGAGCCGCGATGCCACCAAGGTGCAAGCCGATCTGCCCGACTGCCGGGTCGGTTCGCTGGAGGAAGTGCTGAGGGATGAGACCGTCGATTTGGTGGTGATCGCCACCCCCAACGACACCCACGCCTCTCTCGCCCGCCAGGCGCTGCTGGCAGGCAAACACGTGGTGATCGACAAACCCTTTGCACTGGATCTGGCCGAGGCGCAAGCGCTGGTCGAGCTGGCCGAAAAACAGCAGCGACTGCTCAGCATCTTCCACAACCGCCGTTGGGATGGCGATTTTCTCACCGTGCGCCGCCTGCTGGCAGAAGGGACGCTGGGGCAGATCGCCCAGTTCGAATCGCACTTCGATCGCTATCGCCCCGAGGTGCGCCGGCGCTGGCGCGAAGCGGGTGGCCCGGGCTCCGGCCTCTGGTTCGATCTCGGCCCCCACGTGCTGGATCAAGCGCTGCAGCTGTTCGGCCAGCCGGACTGGCTGCAGGCCGATCTGGCCGAGCAGCGCCCCGGCGCACTGGCGGACGACTATTTCCATGTGGTGCTGGGTTACGGCGCTCTGCGGGTTATTCTGCACGGCAGCTGTCTGGTTTCGGCCACCATGCCGCGTTTCGTGATCCACGGCAGCCAGGGCTCGTTTGTGAAATTCGGTATGGATGTGCAGGAAGATCAGCTCAAGCAGGGCTTGCGGCCACCGGCAGCGGATTGGGGCGTGGATGGTGCACCCGGTCAGCTCAGCCGCATTGTCGATGGTCAGTTACAACAGCAGAGCGTGGTGGGTGAGGCGGGGGATTATGGCGCCTACTATCTCGGCGTCTGTGCCGCCATCAAGGGCGAAGGGGGCAACCCGGTGCCAGCATGCGAAGCGCTGGCAGTGATGGCACTGCTGGATCTGGCCCGTCAGAGCCACCTCGAGGGAAAACGGCTGCCCTGTCAGAAGCTGTCTGACTAAGGTGCGGGTCATCGGCCGCGCTTGACCGACCTTGACCTTGTTAAACCGCCAAGATATAGCAGTAAAGCGGTGTTTTATCTCGCAACTAGCGCCATTTGACGGCATCTTGCATTGATATCAGTCGTTGCAGTGGCGCTTTTTATCTACGGCACGAAAAAATGTCATTGTAATATCCGTTTTCATCGGTAGCTAATGGGGCTATATTGCGCCCGCCCGCTGCCTCCCGGCTTCTTGTTTCAATACCGGGAAACGGTGGGCACTGTGATGGTTGCACAGACCATCTCTCCATCTTTTTTTGAGGGAATGCACATGAACAAAGTACTGGTAGCCGGTATCCTGGGTCTGATGTTGACTGCTTGCGGTCAGAAAGAAGAAAAAGCTGCCGCTCCTGCTGCTGCTCCGGCCGCCGAAGTTGCTGCAACTGTAGAAAAAGCCGCTAGCGAAGCGACTGCAACCGTAGAAAAAGCTGCTACCGAAGTGGCTACCAAGGTTGAAGCTGCAGTGAGCGATGCCAAGGCCAACTAAGGCTGCACCTCATTCGAAGACGGGTCCGAAGGCAACTTCGGGCCCGTTTTTTTTATCTGTCGATCAGGGCGACGGATTAATCAGCGAGGTGAGGATGTGATCCTCCCAGCGGCCATTGATCATCAGGTATGCCCGTGCGAATCCCTCCCGCTCGAAACCGAGCCGATCCAGCAGGGCGCCACTGCGCTGATTGGCTGGCATGTAGCAAGCCATGATGCGATGCAGATCGTGCTCCCGAAACAGGTAGTCGATGGCGGCTGACAACGCCTCTCTCATCACCCCCTGCCCCTGATGCTGCTGGTCGATGGCATAGCCCAGATGACACGCCTTGAAGACCCCCATCAGGATATTGCTGAAATTGCAGGTGGCGATCACCCGCTCACCAGCCGGATCCAGCGCCACCAGATTGACGCCGGTGCCGTTGAAGAACTGGCTGTAGCTGTCCTGCAGCCGGGCATGCCAGTAAGAGAGGGTGTAAAAGTGCTCGTCCCGCAATGGCTCCCAGGGGGCGAGATGGGTGCTGTTGCGCCGGTAGAAGTCGAGCATCATGGGGGCCTGATCCGGCGACAGTATGGTCAGATGGGTACGGGCCGTCTTGATATGTGGCAGCGCCATCAGCACTCCCGCTGTCTTAGCCACTCGTCGCGCAGCAGGCTGTAGTGGGCATGGTCCACAATCCGGTTGCCCAGCCGCTCTGCGCGCCGGGTCACTCCCTCCAGCTGCATCCCGAGCCGCTCACAGACGGCTCTGCTTGGCTCGTTATCGGTGGCGGCGCTGATCTCCACCTTCTCCATCCCCATCTCTTCGAAGGCGTGGTGGATCAGGGCCTGACAGGCCCGGGTGATGATACCGTTGCCCTGCCAGCGCTCCGCCAGCCAGTAACCGATGACCACCTTGCCAAGGTCGTGATCGATGCTGTTGTAACCGATGACCCCCACCACCTCCCCCTGATACTCGATGGCGGTGGTGAGCCCCTCACCGCGGGCAAACTTCTCAATGGCACTGCGAATGAAGAGGGCGCTGTCGACGGGGCGCTGGATCAGCGGCGGCCAGGGCAGCCACTGGGAGAGGTACTCCCGGTTGTCATGGCAGAGGGCAAACAGTTCGCTCGCCATCTCGGGCTGCAAGAAGAGCAGCGCAAGCTCGTCGTCCAACTGCCATGAAAACATGGGATTCTCCTTTCAAATCAGTGATCAAATAGCGAACCAGCCACCCAATGTAGCCAATCGCCACTGGCCGCGCCAACCCTTTTACACAGCAGCTCCCCTCTTCCCATTCACCCCTCGTTGCGCCAGCGCCTGGCCAACGTTCGGGCGGTGGCCAATACGGTTTCCCGGGCCGGATTGGGCCGCTTGCCACCGCGCCACGCCATCATCACATCCCAATGCTCCTGCGGCAGATTGCGCACATCGAGCCTGACCAGCCTCCCCACCTCCAGATCCCGCTTGATGGCCAGCTCCGGCATCAGGGTGATAAACCCGTGCTCCAGCGCCAGATCCCGCGCCGCACTGGCGGGCTGCACCGCATGCAGGGGGCTGGCCGCCCGCCGCAGCCGCCGCAACTGCTGGATAAAGACATCACACCCCGGCCCCCATACCTGGGGTGCCAGCCGCTGATCGGCGATATCCTCCAGGGTAAGGCCGTGACAACCAGCCAGCGGATGCAATGGCGAGGCGATGGCGATGATGGGGGAGCAGCAGAGCAGCTCCATCTGCAGACCCGCCACCGGTGGGCGCTTGAGCACAAAGCCGATATCGGCCTCCCCGGTCAGCAGCGACTGCATGATCTCGCCGGAGTGATCCGTGGTGCAGCGGATCTCGAACGGCTCGTCCACCAACTCCATCAGCAGTGAGCCAAACACCACCGAGGTGAGGGATGGCAGGCTGGATAGCCGAATACAGGGCAGCGCAGGCGCCCCCTGCAACGCCAGCCGCCCTTCGCTCAGGGTGGCCAGTGCCGAACGGGCCGATGGCAGAAACTGCTCGCAGGCACGGGTCGGCGTTACTCCGCGCCGATGGCGCTGAAACAGCGGCGCACCGAGACTGAGTTCGAGCTGGGCAATGCGCTGACTCACCAGTGGCTGCGACCAGCCACGAATGGCGGCAGCCTGACTGAAGCTGCCCAGCTCGGCGACATCCAGCAGCAGTTGCAGATCGTCCAGATCCATAGACATAAATAATCCTGATATAAAATATAGGCAGTTGTCGTCTACCACTATATCTAAACCCTCTCCAGAATAAAGGTATCTATGATGAGAGGGCGTTATGGTCGATAGGGCGAGGTTTTGGGGACGCTGGTTTCTGGCGCTGGATACCACACTGGTGATCCTGGGTTTCTTTGTGGTGATGCCGATGATCAGCCTGCGCTTCGTCGATCAGCTCGGTTGGGCTGCGGGTCTGGTGGGGCTAGCCCTCGGTCTGCGTCAGTTGACCCAGCAGGGGCTGGGGATCTTCGGCGGCTCCCTCGCTGACCGCTTCGGTGCTCGCCCGCTTATCGTCACCGGCATGCTGTTGCGCGCCGTCGGATTCGCCACCCTGGCCTGGGCCGACAGCGGCGCCATGCTGATCTTCTCCTGCTTTCTCTCGGGTCTGGGCGGCTGCCTGTTTGACCCGCCACGGGCCGCACTGGTGATCAAATTTACCCGCCCCCATGAGCGGGGCCGCTTCATCTCCCTGCTGATGATGCTGGAGAGCGCGGGAGCCGTGACTGGCGCCCTGCTCGGTAGTTGGCTGCTGCACTTTGACTTCACCTATGTTTGCCTGCTGGGCGCCGGGCTCTTTACCCTGGCCGCCCTGTGCAACTGGACGCTGCTGCCCGCCTATCGCCTCTCGGTCAAACCGACTCCGATGCGGGAAGGGTTGGGGCAGGTGCTGGCGGATCGCGCCTTCTGTCGGCTGGTGTTGATCCTGAGCGGCTACTACATGCTGTGGGTTCAGGTGATGCTGATCTTCCCCATTCTGGTCAAGCAGCTGGCTGGCACCACCACGGCGGTGGGCTGGATGTACAGCCTGGAAACGGCGCTGTCGCTGGCACTGCTCTACCCCATCGCCCGTTTCAGCGAGCGGCGCTATCGACTGGAGAGCCGACTGATGGCGGGTATCCTGCTGATGACGGTGGGGATTGGGCTGGTTGCGTTTGTCAGCACCCTCTCCGGCATCTTCGTGCTGCTGGCCTGCTTCTATCTGGGGATCATCATCTGCGAACCGGCGCGGGAGACCCTGATGACCAAGCTCGCCAACCCCAATGCCCGCGGCAGCTACATGGGCTTCAGTCGCCTCGGACTGGCGCTGGGAGGCATGACCGGCTACGTTGGCGGCGGTTCTCTCTATGACTTTTCGTTGCAACAGGGGCAACCGGCCCTCCCCTGGCTGGTGCTGGGCACCATAGGCGTCGCCACCATACTGATGCTCGCCCACTGCTTCTCCCACCGACCGGAACTGGGAATGAGAGCCGCCGCCTGACGAACCACCTTGACTGCGGCAGTCCCGTCAACGGGGCTACCGCTCACCCATATTCTGCAAGCCATCACAGCAAAAGGTTGCGAATTACAACTTTTACGTTATTTTAGTTGTCATGCACAACTAAACAAGAAACCACGACATGGATCCCCGTCCCCTGCGCGCCCTGTCACGCGATCTGGTTCGCGAACTCGGCATGCTCTCCCAGCAGAGCGGCAATCTGGCCCTCACCCCTATCGAGGCTCACCTGCTTATCGAGCTGGAAAACGCCCCCGCCACCAACCAGCAACTGGCGGAAAAACTGTACATCGACAAATCCAACGCCAGCCGCCCGCTGGCCCGCCTCGCCGCACGGGAGCTTATCAGTTGGCACCCGCACCCCTCCGACGGACGTAGCAAGGAGGCCCGTCTCACCGTCAACGGTCAGGGGATGCTGCTGGAGTTGCACCGGGAGATGGACAGGGCGATGGAAGAGATGCTGGCGCAGTTGAGCCTGACCGAGCGGGAGCAACTGTGGCAAGGGTTGCGGCTCTATCGCAGTGCCCTCTCCCGCACCCGTCGCCAACAGGGTTACCAGATCCGCCCCATCACGGCGGCGGACAATCCCCAGATCGCCATGGTGATCCGCGCCGTATCGGCCGAATATGGCCTGACCGCCGACAAGGGCTATGGGGTCTCGGATCCCAATCTCGATACCCTCTCCCAAAGCTATCATGGGGAAAAGAGCCGCTACTGGGTCATCGAAGGACCGGACGGTTCCATCCTCGGCGGTGGTGGTATCGCGCCATTGGCAGGAGAGAAGGGAGTCTGCGAGCTGCAGAAGATGTACTTTATGCCCACCCTGCGCGGACTGGGCCTTGGCAAACGGCTGGTGTTGCAGGCGCTGGATGCCGCTCGTGGTTTGGGCTATCGCCGCTGCTATCTGGAGACCACTAAGGTACTGCGCGAAGCCACCAGCCTCTATGAATCACTGGGCTTTGAACACCTGCCCGGCCCCCTTGGCTGCACCGGCCACGGGGATTGCGAAATTTGTATGGTGAAATTACTGTGATCCGACAACAAGTACAGAAAGCGTGGGATAAGGCAAGTCAATTATCATGATATTCACTGAATTGCAGGAAATAAAAAACCCCGCTCATCGAGCGGGGTTTCTTGTATTGGGTGCCTGGCAGTGTCCTACTCTCGCATGGCGAATGCCACACTACCATCGGCGCTACCGCGTTTCACTTCTGAGTTCGGCATGGGATCAGGTGGTTCCACGGCGCTATGGCCGCCAGGCAAATTCTTCAATCTGTGAAAGCTGATGTAAGTAATTCGTTCATTCGCTACAAGGCCCAGAACACTTCTTGGGTGTTGTATGGTTAAGCCTCACGGGTAATTAGTATGGGTTAGCTCAACACGTCGCCGCGCTTACACACCCCACCTATCAACGTTGTGGTCTCCAACGGCCCTTTAGGACCCTCAAGGGGTCAGGGATGACTCATCTCAGGGCTCGCTTCCCGCTTAGATGCTTTCAGCGGTTATCGATTCCGAACTTAGCTACCGGGCAGTGCCACTGGCGTGACAACCCGAACACCAGAGGTTCGTTCACTCCGGTCCTCTCGTACTAGGAGCAACTCCCTTCAATCATCCAACGCCCACGGCAGATAGGGACCGAACTGTCTCACGACGTTCTGAACCCAGCTCGCGTACCACTTTAAATGGCGAACAGCCATACCCTTGGGACCGACTTCAGCCCCAGGATGTGATGAGCCGACATCGAGGTGCCAAACACCGCCGTCGATATGAACTCTTGGGCGGTATCAGCCTGTTATCCCCGGAGTACCTTTTATCCGTTGAGCGATGGCCCTTCCATTCAGAACCACCGGATCACTATGACCTACTTTCGTACCTGCTCGACCTGTCCGTCTCGCAGTTAAGCTGGCTTATGCCATTGCACTAACCTCCTGATGTCCGACCAGGATTAGCCAACCTTCGTGCTCCTCCGTTACTCTTTGGGAGGAGACCGCCCCAGTCAAACTACCCACCAGGCACTGTCCGCGACCCAGATTATGGGCCTGCGTTAGAACATCAAACATACAAGGGTGGTATTTCAAGGTCGGCTCCAGCGCAACTGGCGTCACGCCTTCAAAGCCTCCCACCTATCCTACACATGTAGGTTCAATGTTCAGTGCCAAGCTGTAGTAAAGGTTCACGGGGTCTTTCCGTCTAGCCGCGGGTACACCGCATCTTCACGGCGAATTCGATTTCACTGAGTCTCGGGTGGAGACAGCATGGCCATGGTTACACCATTCGTGCAGGTCGGAACTTACCCGACAAGGAATTTCGCTACCTTAGGACCGTTATAGTTACGGCCGCCGTTTACCGGGGCTTCGATCAAGAGCTTCGCTTGCGCTAACCCCATCAATTAACCTTCCGGCACCGGGCAGGTGTCACACCCTATACGTCCACTTTCGTGTTTGCAGAGTGCTGTGTTTTTGATAAACAGTCCCAGCCATCTGGTCACTGCGACTCCCAACTGCTCCATCCGCAAGGGACTTCACTGTCAAGAGCGAACCTTCTCCCGAAGTTACGGTTCTATTTTGCCTAGTTCCTTCACCCGAGTTCTCTCAAGCGCCTTGGTATTCTCTACCCGACCACCTGTGTCGGTTTGGGGTACGATGACTTGTAATCTGAAGCTTAGAGGCTTTTCCTGGAAGCAGGGCATCAATGGCTTCCACACCGTAGTGTGTTCGTCTCGTGTCTCAGTGTTGTGTCTCCGGATTTGCCTAGAAACACCACCTACGCACTTTCACCAGGACAACCGTCGCCTGGCCCACCTAGCCTTCTCCGTCCCCCCATCGCAATTACAAGTCGTGCAGGAATATTAACCTGCTTCCCATCGATTACGCCTTTCGGCCTCACCTTAGGGGTCGACTCACCCTGCCCCGATTAACGTTGGACAGGAACCCTTGGTCTTCCGGCGAGGAGGCTTTTCACCCCCTTTATCGTTACTTACGTCAGCATTCGCACTTCTGATATCTCCAGCATACCTCTCGATACACCTTCGCAGACTTACAGAACGCTCCCCTACCACTCACACATAAGTGTGAATCCGCGGCTTCGGTGCCTGGTTTGAGCCCCGTTACATCTTCCGCGCAGGCCGACTCGACTAGTGAGCTATTACGCTTTCTTTAAATGATGGCTGCTTCTAAGCCAACATCCTAGCTGTCTGAGCCTTCCCACATCGTTTCCCACTTAACCAGAACTTTGGGA